>DAJV01000002.1 GCA_002496475.1 Vulcanisaeta sp. UBA163
CACCCTTAAAGAAGGAGGAGATCAAGTGGTTCGTAACTGGATCATAAATTCCTATTGGTTTTAACGTATTACCACTATTGCATGACATTATTTGATTTACATTATTACATGTCAGTTTAAAATGATAATGCAATTATTGATGATTAATCATTGATTAATTAAATATCTGTCTCAATATTAAGTATTTTATTTATTATCTACCCATGTAATATAAAGCTTAAATATATTTTACACTAAGCTAATTATTGCGCAGCTATGTCTATATTCGTTAAGTATCCAGCGGACTGTGGAATATTTGGAGTAATTAGGCGCAGCGGTGCCGATAGGGTTGGTGGTGACCTTGTGGTTAGGGCCATGGAGGCCATAAGATTCAGGGGCGCGGGATTAGGTTCCGGCTTTGCCCTGCTTAATAATGAGTCCATGGGCCTTAGGATTGGGGCCTTCGTTAAGGAGGAGTTTATGAAGGAGATCATGGACACCATTGGGTCCCTATTGAAGGAGCAGGGTATCGATACAGTTGATTTTAGGGTTAGGGGTAGGCTTGGTTCAGTGAATGATCTTGAGGTTAGGGTTTTTGATCATGGTGGGCTTGGTTCTGGTATTAATGATATTATTAATAAATTAAATGACTTACTTTGGGAGGGCAAGGCGGGTAGGATCTACTACTGGGGTGAGCATGTCGATGTGTTCAAGGGAGTTGGTTATCCAAGTGATATAGCCTCGGCATATAACGTTGAGAGGTACTATGCGGATCTATGGATAGCGCATACAAGGTTTCCTACTAACTCGCCTGGCTACCTACCATACTGGTCTCATCCATTCTCTGTGGGTGACATTGCGGTGGTCCACAATGGAGAGCTCAGTAGTTATGGTAGTCACGTAAACACGTTACTGTATGGTCAAGGCCTTAACTCATTCGTTGGTACCGACAGCGAGGTGGCGGTGTATATAATGTACTACTTGTTACATTATTATGGTTTGAATATTGAGGATGCCGTAAAGATGCTGATCGGTCAACCGCTTAAGTATGTGGATGATGCCCGCACCAGGTCATTAATTAAGCGGTTTAGGTGGGTCACGCTTGATGGACCCTTTGCAATGATCATGGGTTTATACCACAATGATGACCTTTACCTTATTGCAATGGCTGATAGGTTTAAGCTTAGGCCAATAGTGGTTGGTATGGATGAGGATAATTACTACGTATCCAGTGAGGAGGTTGCCATTAGGGCCGTATCGCCCAATGCCAGGGTCTGGACCCTTGAACCTGGTGGTTACTTCATTGTATCGTTAAGGCATGGGGTTGTTTCATGGGGTAGGGCTAGGGATGATATTGATTTGTTCTTCATGCGTAGGGATTTCCCTAAGTATGTTGGTAGGGATGCAATAAATGCTGAGGGTCTTGGTTATAAGGAACTGAATGAAGAAATACTAAGGAGGGTCCTAAGTGGTGAAAGGGTTGTTAGGGTAATAAACGTCAACGGACAGAGATACATAGGTATAAACCTACCGAGGCATGGTATAAGAGACGCTAGGGTAGAGATATACGGTACACCAGGTAATTCCCTGGCTAATCTAAATAATGGCGTTGAATTTGTGGTTTATGGGAATGTTCAAGATGATGTTGCTGATACAATGCATGATGGTAAGATCGTAATACACGGCGATGCTAGGGATGTACTTGGGCAGGCACTACAGGGAGGTAAGGTCTTTGTTAGGGGTAATGCGGGTAATAGAGTTGGTATTCAAGTGCGTGAGTACCGTGATAAAAGACCATACTTAATAATTGGTGGTAGGGTTGATGATTACCTGGGTGAGTATATGGCTGGTGGTGTCATCATGGTGCTCGGCATTGATGCATTGAACAAGTGCGATGTACAATTGGTGGGTAAGCACGTGGGTAATGGCATGGTTGGCGGACGAATATACATAAGAGGTAAGGTGCTTGAGAGCAGGGTTGGATTAACAATACCACATGCAGAACTTAGGGGCTTCCTTGAGGCAGTCACGGATGAGGGATTAAGGCAGGAAGAAGTCAATAAATTATTGGACATAATGATGCGCTCGGAACACGTGAGGAAAAATAGGATTGAGTATAGGGAACTCACGGAAGACGAAATTAGGGAGTTAGGGCTTGTGCTTCGTGAATTTGCAGTGGAATTTAATATTGATGAATCTACAGTAAATAATTTGCTTAACTATAAGTATTCAATCATAACTGCTGATTGAGATTAATTAAATATTACCAATATATTATCATGAATAATAATGTTTATAAATATAGCCCAATCAATAATCTAAATGAAGTATATAATCGACACAATGCCAAGACACGTAATAAGGGACTTCATTAATTTAACAAACAAGGACCCGACGAGGGACTTCTGGCACAGCGATATCATTAGTGAAATTAGGGAGATGGCGAAGTCTGGCAGGCCAATCAGGATATTCAGAAGGGGGGTCAGGAGGTATAGGATTCTCGATAACCTGGGTCTTGGGCATGATGAGGTTAAGTTGACGGGACGTGAAAAAGGACGTGCAAGCTTAACCTCATTCATAGGCAACATAGAGGTTTCTGCACCCATATACCTGGCCGACATGTCCTTCGGGGCCTTGGCAGGTACTCCCAACATAGTTGAGGCTGAACTCGCCGATGAATTAATGCTAATAAGCGGTACCGGGGAGGGTGGGCTGCATCCTGAGGTGGCTAGGCACAAGAGAATATTCGTGCAGTGGGCCTCGGCTAGGTTCGGCGTGGACATAAACACGTTAATGACCAGTATGGGTGTAGTGATCAAGATTGGGCAGGGTGCTAAACCAGGCATTGGCGGTCACCTGCCTAGTTCCAAGGTTACCCAGGTAATATCCTCGATCAGGAGGATACCCATTGGTATTGACGCATTATCACCGGCTCCACATCACGATATATACTCAATAGAAGACCTCAAGCAAAGAATAGATGCGCTTAAGGAGGCCACCGGTAAGCCCATTTTCGTTAAGGTGGCGGCAACGAATTACGTACCATACATAATCACTGGGATAGCTAGGATGGGTGTTGATGGCATCATAATTGATGGGCATGGAGCAGGCACGGGAGCCACGCCACTAGTGGTTAGGGACAACATTGGCATACCGATTGAATTAGCCATTGCATCAGCAGACAGGATGCTCAGAGATGAGGGTCTCAGGGACAGGGTTACATTAATAGTGGCGGGCAGGATATCGTCTGCGGATGATGCAGTGAAGTTAATGGCCCTCGGAGCAGACGCTGTTTCCCTGGGCACTGCCTTACTAATATCCATGGGCTGTGTCATGGCTAGGACTTGCCACAGAGGTAATTGCCCCGCCGGGATCACGAGTAAGATAACCGAGGACTCCATAATAGTTGAACACGACTTCGCACTGAGATCCTCAAGAAACTTCCTACTTGCCTTCATGGAGGAAATAAGGCTAATACTGGATTACCTGGGCATTGATGATGTCAGAAGGCTGGTAGGCAGGAGGGATTTACTAAGGAGTGTTTGTCTTGATGAGATCACAGCCAAGATACTTGGGGTTAAGGATGAGGGCTGCAATGGGGATCATGGGGGACCCGTTAATGGAGGTAGTGTTTGGACGCCTGATTACTCAATATACGCAACGCAATTGGTGAGGACGGGCGACGTAGTCATAGTTAGTATGGGTAGTACTGGGCCGCCCGAAGTCGAGCCTCCGAAGAGGTTGATTGATTGGTTGAGGTTTGATGGTGCTCAAGTCACGAAACCGGCCATAGACCCATATAGGGAGGATATAGATACGTCGACCACGCTGGCTGGAGGCAAACTGTGGTTATCTATGCCCGTAATCATTAAGCCACCGAGGACTTGGAATAGGGAGCTTATTGCATCATCAAAGTTCATTGCCAGGGCTAACTCAATAATGCTGGATCTAAGTGATGCTGATATTATTGATAGTAGGCATTTAATGAGGGTCATGTGGAATAAACATGTTACTGGGCTCGGAGCCTTAGCAATCACGTATTCACGCCTACCAGAGCCTGTTATTAATATTCCTACCTACATAAGGATCACCAATGTTGAACACGTCAATGACGCCCTAAACACCTTGGTAAGTAATAATGACTGGATCAATGGGCTAATAATCGACATCAACGAGAGTGAATACCCAGAGATGTACCTTGTGAAGCTTGACGTGGAGCTCAGGAGGAGGGGCATTAGGGAATCCACGGACTTAATAATTCATATGCCGAGCATTAGGAGTAGTGGCGACATCATTAAGTTAGTGGCCCTGGGCGCTGATGTTGTCATAGTAAGTAATCTCGTGGAGAGGGCGCTACATGGTTACACCAGCGTTGAGGACTTTAGGCTTAGGTTAATGAGGTTATTAGTCGGTATTAGGAGGGAGGTAGCGCAATTACTTGGCGCAGCTGGCATATATTCACTACAGTCCATAGTGGGTAACAAGGAGTTACTCAGGGCGTTGAGTGGTAGGGTTAGGGACGCACTCATGGTTAAGGTGGCTGGTGAGGACGTGCTCTATAGATAATTGGCCACTGCAAATATAATTAGTAATTCATGTAATGGTAATATTTATAAATAATAACCAGTGTATTACATTGTGAGCCACCAGGAATTTCAGAAGTAATAACGGCAATAGCAAGGGTCGAGAAAGACCTGTGTGAATTAAAGGAGTTGCTAACTAGGTACGGGTCCTCAATAAACATGGTGAGCCTAATGCCCATGCTACACGACCCATCACTAACCAAGATTATTAGTGAATTCCTAGCTAACAATGATAAGGTGGCATACCTGGGGCCTGAGGGTAGTTATTCCCACGAAGTAGCCCTTCAATTATTCGGTAAGGATGTAGGGCTTACGCCACTTAGGTCCATAGGCGATGTTGTTAAGGGTGTTTATCAGGGTGATTACGGCTTTGGCGTAATACCAATAGAGAATAACCAAGCTGGTGTAGTCGGCGAGTCCATGGATTCCCTAATTAAGTGGGGCGTTTACGTTAACTACTCCATCGAGTACAGGATATCACTATGCCTTGTGGTTAATGAGGAGGTTGAGATTGAGGAGGTTAGGGAGGTTTACTCGCATCCGCATGCCATTAACGAGGCGCTGAACTTCATATCGAGACTAAACGCATCAATAAACTACACACAATCAACCTCCGAGGCACTGAGACTAATTAAGGGGTATAGGTATAGGGCTGCGGTGGCCTCAAGGGTCGGCGCAGGGATACATGGGCTTAAACCACTTATTTGTGGCATTGAGGACAACCCAAACTACACTAGGTTCCTAGTAATAACCAGGCGCATGAGTAGAGTGGGAAATAGGACAATGGCCATATTCTCAGTACCAAACAAACCAGGATCCCTATTCAACGCTCTCAAGTCCTTTGCAGATCTCGGTATAAACCTGTCAATGATTTACTCAAGGCCAAATAGAGGTAGTCCCTGGGGCTACGACTTCCTACTCGAGACCGAGTGCCAGTTGGCTGATGAGACGTGTCAGGGGGCATTCAATGGGCTGAGTGGCACGGCAGTTTACGTGAAATTACTCGGTAGTTACTCAATAGCGAGAATTTACTAGGTAATGGGTTCTATATATTCAATCGATAAAATCATGTAAAATAAGTATAGCCTATTATGGAGCTATGGAACCATTACGTGGAATTAAGTTTAACCCCCATTGACTCGACAATACGGAGATATTATATGAGAAAAAGCCATAAGTCACCTTCACTGCAGGGAAATTACTATTGTTGTGGTAATAATGATATTGTTACATTACCACTACTCGTAGTTAAAACGACATATCCATATGGTAATTGAGCAACGTTGACCGGTAGGTGGTAATTCGGAGCGCACAGCGTCATAAGGTACATTAACGTTGTTGCCCAGCCCTTGCCAAGCGTGAACGTTGTTATGGATTCAGATACGTAGGCCGTGGACTCCGTAGAGAGAGGAATGTCTACCCCGCTGGTTGCATTTATTGCTACCGCCGGTAATAATGTACACGAGGCCAGTAAAGTATTGTTAGGTGAATAAATGGAGTAACTGCCAACAGTTATGGAACTCAACAATGGGTTAATAAAGTAAAGATTAATCAATGAAGAATTTAAGATGTACTCCGCAAAACCAAATCTACCCAGTGAATTTGTTTGCTGGATACTCGTAATCGTAATATTAAAGACTACGCCTGTTAACCCATATTTAATTAAGCTTGAATTGATCACAGCAATAAATATGTTCTCACCCAAAAGCTCATTCGCAGAATTAACTGTCCCAATCCAACCAAGCGAGTAACCAAAACCATATAATCGCGGATTAAGGAATGCAACTAGCACTGGTACTTGAATTGTTACATTCGGCGGGACCAACACACTGAAGGGTACGGAGATAAAAAGCGATGAGTATACCCCTATCACTGTTACATTAACCAGACGATTGGTTGGGTTAGTTATATTTAACCAGACGGCGAGTCCGTTGTCTGATGAGGAGTACGTATAAACCACAGGCTTAATGAGTGGTTTATGTCGACCAATGATGCTAACCAGGCTTGTATAATTCAATACTAATTGACTATACTTGCTCCGCAAGGCCGAGTATTGGTTCTCGAGTGAATCATACTGTAATTGCAGATTATTATATTGACCCTGTAACATTGCGTATCTGGACATTATTTGATCATACATTGACTTTAATACTGCCAACCTTGAACCATAAATACTTAATTGCGTGCCCAAATAGGCACCAACAATAGTCAAAATAACCACAAGCGCCACTATTAAGTACAAATAAGGACGAGACATATATAGGTAATAAACCACGTGTCTTAAAAAGAATTACCCAAAAATGCAGTGCCACCTCCCACAGAAACACATAAAAACCAAAAACAATGCATCATCAGTAAGGGGCCGTAGTCTAGCCTGGCTAGGATGCCGGCCTGGGGAATAATCCCCGTCCAGTGCGCCGGTGAACCCGGGTTCAAATCCCGGCGGCCCCATTACGTTAATTATAACGTTATTTTCATGCTAAATATCTAGTTCATATATCGTTTCGTTAACCAGTTTGACTTTCTATCGCGATATTAAGTTCAGCCTTAATGAGCCATACCTTAATATTACCGTGATTGAATTGATTGGTTAGGATGGTCATCCCTGACCTGTTTAAATGGACGTGGTATTGGGGTTGAGGAGATTACACATTTTCTGGGTAAAGGTCCTCGAAACCCTTAAGGATAATAAGGGGGTATAGGGCTGCGGTGG
>DAJV01000117.1:0-1214 GCA_002496475.1 Vulcanisaeta sp. UBA163
GTGACTGATTCCTTGAATTTCCTCAAATCGCCGTGCTTGTCGTAGATTATCACGCCGTCCCAAGCAATGTTTATTGCCAATGCCGTCAACTTGCCGTTGAGTTCATCCCTCCTCATGTCCACCAGGGTTATGTCCTGCCCAATGAATCGCTTGAGTACTTCATAGGCCCTTGCCCTGACCTCCAGGCCCCTCAGTGTGTTGAAGAGGATGAGTACGTCAACGTCACTATCCTCACGAGCCTCACCCCTCGCCCAACTACCAAAGAGCATAAGCCCTAGAAACTCATCACCAAACTCACGCTCCAGGCCCACACACGCCTCCCTCAACAGACCTATCAATTCACCCAGGTCCATGAACCCATCACACATATGAACTAAGCCCCCTTAGTAAATCTTTACAACCCCCCTCGCCTTAATTACCTAGACAATCCCTGTGTCGTGTAATAATCACTAAATAACTGGGTTGGGGGATGCAGCTTTATTGGAATAGTACTTCTTGGGCACCATACCCAATAACCTACACCTTCGGTGTATTCACTGGCGAGCATGCAATTAGTATCTATGTACTACCTATTGGATCCTCAACGGTTAAATTAGTGATTGATCATAATAATTACCAGCAGCTGAGCAGTGGTTAGTGACCACAGTATTTATTGATGCATATAATCACCGTATTATGCATGAGTAGTGAGGATGTCGAAAGGTTTAGGAGAAATCCTGAATGACTTATTAACAACGAACTCAGAAGCCCTAATTAGGGCGTTAATGAACAGGCCTGAAACGCTCATTAGACATGACACTAACAGACTCATTATCCTTAGTAATACCAACAATGTTACTAAGATTACTTGCAGCATTCATAATACCACCAGGGAGTTATGGCGATGCAGATGCATTGATAACTAGAATTAGTGATGTTGAGAAAAGGCTTGATGAGATTGAGGGTAAGATGATTAAGAGGGAGGATTTGGAGGCATTAGTTAAGGAGTTGATTAATAAGTATGGCATTAGGAATTAGGGGCCATTATGCAATACCCTATGTGTTGATGTAGCAATGGACATAACCAACAAGCCTATCTAAATCCTTAACCCCAGTGGCAATGGGATCTGCACTGCACTCAGTTGATGATGCGCATTTAATTAGGAAGTCCCTTAAATCACCACTAATTATTTCACTTGGTATGAAGTCATGGGCAACATGATCTAAATAACCAG
>DAJV01000117.1:1248-17738 GCA_002496475.1 Vulcanisaeta sp. UBA163
ATTAATTATATAAATAATAAAGCGAATAATGATTATATAAATATTTTACTTTGATGAAGGTTAACGCACAGAGTAAATGGCATCCCAAAAGGCCCCCTCATAATTCTGAATTATGTAAGCCATGTTCCTGGCCCTAATGATCGACTGTTCACCAATGCCCTCAATAACCTCAAGGGCTTTATTTTCCAACTCCGTGAACGGCCCCTTAAACGCCTCGAAGAAGCCAACCTCCCTAATACTGTACCTATTACGCAATGCATTGCCGAGCCTAACCACGTTCTGCCCCCACACGGGCATGTTAACTATTATTGCCAGTGCGAATTCCTTAATGTCCGCGTAATTAGCTAGCCAGGCGAGGTAGTGCGTGTATTGGACTGCCTCGGGTATTATCTTGAGCATTAATGGGTCCTTGGTCTCTATCCCTAGTTCGTTCATTAGCTTCATTAATTCATGAAGTGCATTGTAATCGCCGTCGAGGAGCATCTTCATGAATTCAAGCTCTGTAACATTTCTGGCCCTGCTGAGGGTTATGGCTAGTGATCTCAGGTCATGGTTAACTATATACCATTGATTTGTAATGAATGCCTTGATGGTATTAATGGAGAGATGACCATACTCGGCATCCCTAATTATTGGGTGGTTCAATATTGCCTCGTTAAGTGGTTCTAGGGCCTTCCTTATATCCTCAAGCAATTCCCTAGGTTCCACACATTAAATTAATTGGTTAACTTAAAAGCATAATACCGGNNACAGTGTAGTATTTAGGTCAATGCGCTAAGACTATTGTAGGTAATATGCATTGGTGAAGTGATGCGCATACGTGATTATTACTCTCCATATATAATGTTTTATCTGCAGTCGTTAGTGGCGCCATCCCCCATCTTCACTGCCTCCATTTTGCCTGGATTTATCACTATGTACAGTCCGTAGCCCTGCCTCAATTTATCAATCACGTCCTCAACACTTGCGCTCTCGCAGCAGTCACCGCAGTCCGGCACGCCTTTCTCGTCACCCCTTACCAACACTTCAGCAACGGCGAAGCCCGCGTCATCCATTGTGTTCTTAATTGCCGTAGTCACTAGGTAGTCCTGCCCCTAGACATGACTAGTACGTACTCAACACCCCTATAAATAACGCCTACCCCCTCCACACTATGGAGTCTCACCTGCGGTAACCCCCTGCCACTTTTTTACAGTGCTTAATGAGTACCTATACCACGATTATTACCTCGTTGAGTAATTCCCTACCCCTATACGTGAGTAGTGCCTTGCCGTGTATTAAGTGCCTCATAATCACGCACTTCCTCATACTCCTCACCCTAGGTACTAATTCTCCGTGATTTGCCTAGCCCTGGTTGGATTCACGAGACCTATGCCGACAACCCTCTTGTTCGTGAGGTCAAGGGGCACGTGAACCACATACCCACTGTTGATTGCCTCACCATTTATTGAACCATCCTAATTTACAACGACCGAGGTCGATACCCACGGCGCCCTGTCAACATTGAAATCCCTTGGTTTCCTGAACACAACCAATACGTACTCCCTACCATCAATCACGACGTCAACCCTAAGCACATTACTCAGCACGAGAGCCAACTCACCAGTGCCGACTATGTCCCTGCATTTCCCAATCCCCACCAGGGCAATTACCTCCACGTCTTCGGCCATGGGCCTACCATCAATGTTAGTAACAACCCCCAAACAAACAACTCCCTACTCGCCGCATATTAAGGATTACCAGGATTAGGTTAAATTGTTCCGGGATTTTCTTTAATTGCTTATCTACGTATTTTTCAAATACCTTAATGAGTTGTTCTATGGCGTTAGGATTTAGGGAAGTAATGTCTATTACGGGTATTAATCTCCACTTAGTTTTTGTGAGTTCAACCCAAAAACCCTCGGTTTCAGTTCTTTCACTAAGGATTGATAAAAATCCCCATGTTGTGTTGAGCCATAGTATTAATACCTTAAGGTGGTCTTCCCTGATTGAATTACCCCTTGGCCTTAGTCCGAAGAATATATTAGCAATAAGGGGTTCCTCGCTGTATAATGCCGTGGCATGTGCCGTATTAACCCGCATCCTATCGGGAACTAAGAACCTACTTGCAATACTTAAGTAGTCTGTATATTCAGGTTTTGTAATTATTATTCATGGTTAAGAAGAGTGATGTTAGGTTACATTAAGATTTTTATCCATGAATAAATTGTGGCATTACTTACATAAATCTTGGTTTACATTTATAATGGTAATTACGGGATTTATAGACCTCATTATTCTCATGACCCTATTCATTGTAGCTTCATTAAGAACATCGCAATGCCTTAGGTAGATGTGTACCTTCATTTCTCCATTTATCTGCAAAACCCTAATTCTATTTACCATAGCCATGCAGCAAGGGATCCTTGTTTCCCCGTCGATAATTATTACATAATCATTCTCTGCAATACCTGGATTTGAATTCAATACTAGTGGATGTTCGATTAGGCAATTGCATGGTCTTGAGCAGTCCTTGGTAGAAATTAACCAGCAACCCATTGTAATTAATAAAAAATAAAGAAATTTATTTTTACTTGCTTTTGTTGTTTTGTTAGGTTATTATGTTTCCTTGTTCGTCTACTTTTGCTATTACTTTTCTTACTGTTTTTCCGTCTGGTGTCTTGAACAACGCCATTACGAAGCCCTTCCTACCCTTAGGCTGCACCTTCCAAACCTTACTCGGCTTCAACCTCCTACCCTCAACCTCATACTCCTTCCTCCCCAAATCCTCAAGGGACACCATACATAGACCTTTTCACAACGCGGATTTATAAATATATCGCTTTAGAAAGAGCCGTAAAAATATAATGAGGAAGATATGGGGAACAAAACAAGAAATAAGACTTATTATAAATGAATTATTGAATTATTGTAACATATACGTTTACTATGATCAAGGAGTTACATAGCCTTGTTAACCTGTATTACTCATACCAATACGGTGTTTATCGAATAATACCTATTTATATTACATCTCAATGCGCATGTTGATGGTATTTAAATTCTTTAGTTCCACAAAATCTGCAGAGAAGAAGTTCAAGAAGTATGTGGGAAAACCCGTGGTGACAAGCGATGGCAAGACCATAGGCGCAATAGTCAGTATAAGACTGAGTAAGAATGACCTAAGGCCTGTATCCATAACTGTGAGAATGAGTGATGGTAGCCTTAGGGAATTCAATGTTAATGACACTGGTGCAACATTCACGGCAGACAAGGTTGTACTTCAGAAGTTTAATGATGAATATTCAGGTTTTGTCAGTACGTTAAGGAATGAGACAACCAGCATTGAGGAGAGGCTTAGGGACATTATGGATAAGCTGAATAAGTTGAGCGAGCTTCTTATCAAGGGTGAAATTAAGGAGGATCTTTATAGGGACATTAGGGATAGGCTTGAGAAGGAGAGAACTAAGTGGATTAGGCAGTGTAATGATAAGATTAGTGCGATAAATGATACGTTATCTGAGATAGATAGAAAAATAAGCGATGCCGAGAAAAGAAAGGGTGAGTTAATGATTAAGCAGGTTGTTGGCGAGTTGGGGGATGACGACAAGAGGGAGTTGATGGGGCTTGATGACTTGATTAATAGGCTTAGGAAAGTGAGGTCGGAATTACTCTCATTAAGAATGGAACTCGAGAAGGAGTGCTACTAGGGTTATAATGACTTGTACTTTAATGATAATGCCTTCTCGAATTGTATGAACTCCCCTGTATCATCTTCATAATAACCAAGCACCGTATGCTCAGTGTTCCTCCTACACCTACTGCAATACATGTATACCTTACTACCTAGGTTTGTTAGGTCATAACCTGCATTGAATATTGACTCCTCACCGCACTTATCACATTTAATTAACCACTTCGTCATAGGCAATTGTAATTCAATAACATTAAAATAAACCTTTTCCCTGTTTAATTCATGCCTTTAATCTTCTCATCATTGATGAAATAAGCGCCTTGGCAGGGTTCTTGCCAGTAACTGCTGTTAACTCGGCCCAATCTGGCGACCCATTCACCTCAAAGATTACATAACCATCCTTGCCCTCGCCTATGTCAACACCACCATATACAAGGCCCAAGGCCTCCACTGACCTCACTGCTATTTCCATAATAGTCTTGTCAATGCCTATGCATGGCCTGCCAATGGCTCCCTGTGCGACGTTTGTCTTCCACTGTCCATTCAGCGCCACCCTTATCATACAGCCAAAGACCTCGCCATCAATAACCATGACCCTTATATCCCGATTCGGCTTCTCAATATACCTCTGTAGGTATATTGGCTTTTTATACGTAAGTAGGGTCTTCATTATTTGAAATGCTATATCTGCATCGCTAATCTTCACTGCGCCGTATCCTCTGGAGCCCTGCAGGGGCTTTATCACGATGTCCTTCATGTTCTTTGCCATGTCATATGCATACAGTATGTCCTCGGTACCCACCGTGTCGGGCACAGGTAATCCCTTATCCCTTAGTATTACGGTCGTCTCAAGTTTATTCCTGGTCTTCAATAAACCCTCGAGTGGGTTTATGACCACTGTGCCTCCCTCCTCAATTAGCTTAATTGTTATAGTCCTCCTGAAAAACGTCTCTACATCTATAAGGACGCCCAAGCTCCTGAGAAACACACCATCGACTTTGAGCGGCTTGTCTCTGATTACAGCGAGTGAGCCGTCCTTATCGATCTTAATTGATATTCGTGAAACCGGCACATACGTGGCATTTAACCCCAAGTCTCTTGCATAAATTACTAGGTCTCTACTCGGTCTATCTGGTATCGGTGAATCACCTATTACAATGATTGTATTAGGCATACACCGTGCCCAACTTTAATTAATTTATAAACCTTTAACATTAATATGCACAATAATATTTTACCACTACTGCAGGTCTCATGCTTGGGGCGGTGGACGTTGTCTCCTAATCCTGCGTGGTGAGTACAATCTCCTCAGTTTATTAATCATCATCAGGGTTAATATCGTGAGCACCGTGGACACCAACAGCAACACTATTGATATAACCAGGGATAATGTGCCTGGGAACAACGGCCCGAGCATGCCGGCAAACCCAACATAGTGTTGGTAAACTACGTAAGTGCCTATTGATGACGCCAAGGCCACTATGAACAGAACAAGGCCTGTCATCACTATCGTTGACAAGCCGGTGATCTCTCTCCTGTTTAGGCTAGCCCTGGCCATGTATACTACGAACCCCCCAATCACAGCCGCTATGGAGGATAGGGTAACTAGGCCGGTGACGACGTTTAGTCCAGGGAAAGTGAGGGTTTGAAAGTAATTAACGGCTATTGCCGGCGGTAGGTCGTTGGATAGGAAGTCTGCGGCTATTATGGTCATTATTACTGAGACTAGGGCTGCCACTGCAGATATGAACATGTACATGGAGGACCTCTCTATTAATCTTTGAACATCACCCTGATACATGACTGGGCACCTAGGGTTACTGTAGGTATACGTACTGTCTTATCTTAACCTTGCAGTGCGGGCATAAAAGAGACCTTTCAACTAGTTTAACCCTGTGCCTGTTATCCTCCCTAATCCACTCACCATCAACGGCCATAACCGAGCCACAACTCGGGCACTTGTTTATGTAGGGGTTTAGGCTGTAATGCGGTACTGACGATAACACAGTCCTTATATCCCTCTGTGAATCCATCTGGGTCATTTCACCAGTAAGTAACTTATTAATAAATGTTTAAGGGTAATAGCCCGCATAAGTGGGTGATTTATTAAAATACGCCGCCTTACTGTGATTAATAGAATGAGTAGTAATAACCTGCCTGAAATACCTGTGGAGTTAAGACCTATGCTTGAGATAACATATGAAGGCGGCGTGGCCCATATAAAGTGTAAATACATAGGTAGGGATGGGAAGGAGTGCGGCGCCTTATTTTTTAATTTAAGCGATGCGGTTCGGCACTTAATTACCCATGATAATAAGTATAGGAAGTTCCTTTCCCATTTGAGTAATGCATAATAATGCATTTAAATTCCAGGGGCTTATAGTGGTAATAATATGGTGAGACAAGTATCACTAGATGAGCTAATGAACATGATTAACAATAATGAGAATTTTGAAGTTGTTGATTACAAGGATGATTCCATAATGATTGATGAGGTAAAGGGCATCGTAAGGATCAAGGATGAGGAAGCAAAGAGGGAACTCGGCGAATTACGTAAGAGAAGCCCAAGGGGTAAACCAACGCCCAGGCAGTTGTCAGTGACCGCGGATGCCGTGAAAAAACTAGTGGAGAACAGAGTAAAGTTTAAGGTAGTCTTTGGGCCTAGGGAAGTTATTATTAGGTTTGACCTTGATCACTACGTTAGGCTGAGCGATAAGGACGTTAGGGTGGTTGGTTTTTCCAATAGGGACGAGGGCATCATGGGCTTAATATCCAGTATTCTCGAGAAATACGGCCCATTAATCCTCCTTAAAAGAATCAAGTAATACCTGCAAAAATTGAGCTTTAGGCTATTAAATATCACGGGGTATCCTAGACCGTGCCACCTAGGTTTCTGCTAACAAAGAGACACCCTGTACTACCGCTGAGACTGGATAATGGCAACCTATGCATAATGCGTAGAGATAAGTACCTGGATTTCCTACTGCCCTGCGATATGGCGGGTAATTACATAGTTATTATTCCATACCAAGGCTCCTACGTGGGTAACAAACCCGTAGAACCAGCTTTATGGAATGATGTATTGAATGCCGAGGTCTACGCATTACTAAGAGACGAACTCGCCCTCTATGAACTTAGTATTAAGGGTGGTAAGGCGTCCTACGTAAAGTACCGTGTTAATGAAGAGTTCTTAAGGGGCGTTAGCCTTTCAGGTGAAGCCGTGAGTGATATTCTAAGCGTGATTGATACCGTGTTAACGAGTTATATAAAGTCAAGCTTTATGATATACACGGCCTACTTAAGGCTCATGGTTAATAACGGAATTAGGTTCACCAAATATAAGGAATATATCAGGGGTAGGATTAGGATTTATAGCGGGGATGGATTATTAATAATTAAGGAGGGTAGTGGCAGTGAAGTTAGGTTATCCCTAATCTCCACCTTAGAGGGTCTTGATCAATTCACGAGTGTTATAATGTCATTAATACGGTCATCCAGGGTCATAAATGACATGAGGCTAGGCAGGATAGGGCATTCCGTGAGGACAATACTTGATGTCTTCATTCCCAATAATTTAATAACCCTAGGTGGTAAGAATGCGTGATGCTTGGTGTCGTGGGGCACGCAGCCATTGACATAA
Organism: Vulcanisaeta sp. UBA163; assembly: GCA_002496475.1. GTDB lineage: Archaea > Thermoproteota > Thermoprotei > Thermoproteales > Thermocladiaceae > Vulcanisaeta. The sequence goes on from DAJV01000117.1 coordinate 8,562, forward strand.
TAAGAAATGGTGTAATATCAAGGAAATCCCCAGGCGGTGCACCGACCTATTGCTCATTCTACCTAAGACAATTAGGTATTGACCTACTGCCAATATCAGTGGTGGGCAGGGACTTTAGTGAGTACATAATGGAATACACTAGGAGGGGTATACTGATTGATAGGATTGGTGTTTCCGGTGACTGCGGCACAACGTCGTATGAAATAACATACCATGAGGATGGCACTAGAAAATTAAGGCTATTATCTAAATGCAGGGATCTCATGCTTGATGACTTGAGGAATTTACCTGGTGTTGTTGTGGTTAATCCAATAGCCCGTGAAGTAAGTCTGGAGTCACTTGACTACATAAGAAGTAATGCTAATTTTGTGGGCGTTGACATACAGGGCTTCATTAGAGTGTTTGGTAAGGATAATTATGTAAGTACTGCGGTTGATGCAGATATCTTAACCAAGATAATTGAGGCTTCTGATGTTATTAAAATGAGCATTGATGACCTACAAATGTCAGATATAGGTACCCTAGTGAACTCATTGGTAAGACGGTTCCCGAGTAAGTCAATAATATTATCAATGGGTGCCCGTGGTTCATTAATGCTACACAATGGTCACAAGTTCCAGGTCTCAACGGACAACGTGATACATGTTAAGGACCCCACAGGTGCCGGGGATGTATTGACATGCATGATCACATACATGCTTAGTAATGGTGAGGACCCTGTATGGTCTTTCGTTTACTCGAATGCCACTGCTGTGGCTAAGACGATGGGCAATGGCCCCTACGGCATCATAAGTAGGGCTCAGGTTAATGAAATAGCTGATGTTCTTGCCTCACGACTTATTAGGTCTTGACCTACTGATTAAATCACTGACATAATCCATATCGGTTACCTGAACATAACTGTACTTACTAACCCTCCTGACCGTTACCAATCCCTTATTATACAGCCTCCTAATGATCCTGGAAACCGTACTCTTGGGAAGCCCTAATTCCCTGGCTATTTCTGCTTGGTACGTTTCACCACCCTTAGATAGTAGGAATGAGAGAACGTTTATCTCATCTTCATTTACAGCATTGGCCAACTCATCCACAGCCTTATTACTTGGGACTGCTTTGCCTGTTGCTTCGTCAAATTCCAACTGGCTTACTGATGTTCTTGAGGTTGTGACCTTTGTATTGTCCTGCTCCTTTTCCATGGGTTTTTTCGATTCCTTAAACACTTGGTATATGAATGAGGATAGTATGGCTATTTGGATTAGAGCTATGGAAACCATTACGTAGTAATTGTATAAATTCATTAAAACCATACTGATCATGGCGCATCATAACTTATTTATAAATTACACTACACCTGAAATGGGGGCGGTGTTACATTAAGGCGACACTCCGGTGCTGGCATTGCCTACCTGTGTGCCGTGATGCACCTATAAGCAGGACTTCTCTATTTCATTGATAACGTCGTCAATCTTCAGGGCTATTAACGTTAATATGCCAAGACTTGGGAACTCACCGATTAAATGCGCTATGCCTAGGTCCTCATAGACTATTGATGCGTTAAATCCCTTGTTACTTAGCGTATTCACTATACATCTTAATGCTGTTATTGCCCTAACCAAGACATCTACCCTTACCTTACCCAATTCGAGTTGTCTCTGTTCAAGTTCTACGTCAATTCTTATTACGCCGATCTTCATGTCATAAACCTTGAACATGCTTGCCAAGGAGCCGCCTAGATCAAGTATCCAGCCCTTAGACACTAGTTCATAGTTAATTTCCGACCTTAAAAGCGGATTACTTGAGTAACTTATTAGTTCTATTATTAGTGATATCAATGAATCAATGTACATCGTTATTGACTGCATATCATCAAACAACTCCACCTCGGGGCTTGGGTATATCATAACAACCCTACCGTCCTGGACGTAGTCTATCGTGAACTTAAAATGAGACGTTAATATTGTGAGTAGGGATACCTCTGTCTCATTGGTTGGTTTTATCGATATAAACCTCAACTTATACTTATTGAGTACCTTATCAAAAATAGCCCTAACCTCTATGGATTTCCCAAGTACTGAGTACCTGTGCACGTACGTAGTCATCAACGCATCCTCAGTCTCCACACTCCAACCCATAATTAGTAATGAATAGAGAGAAGTAATTTAAAAATGTATAATTTTTGAATCATAACGTGGGACTAATTAAGAACCGCGTTAAGAAAACAACCAAACTCTTTGATGAACTAAGCCTAGACATACTAATAATACTTAATGAATCGAACCTTGAGTACTTCACGGGCATTGACAGTGGTTTGATGCTTATAATAAATAGATCATTAGACACCATACTAATAGTTCCAAGGCTAGACCTACAAAGGGTCCATAACATTGTTAATAATGATACAACCCTCATTGGGTACTCAACAATCGAAGTTCCACAAAGAATACCTGGCGAGAACCTATTTGTATCAAAGAACCTTGGTGATTACCTACTCAGAGAGGTTGGACTCAGGCCCACTAATATTGTTGGTGTTGATAACATAGATTCGCCAATTGTCAAGGAACTAAACTCCGCTGGCATTAGGGTAATCAATACTAATGACTCTATACTAAGGCTTAGGGAAATTAAGGACGAGGACGAGATTAATATGATTGAGAAGGCCACTAGAATAACCGAGGAGTCCCTCGACAACGTATTGAGGGAGGGACTTGAGGGTAAAAGAGAGATTGACGTGGCGGCAATGCTCTACTATGGAATGATCAGTAGAGGCGCTGAGGACGTTGCCTTTAGACCCATAGTGGCCTCGGGCCCTAACGGTGCATATCCTCACCATGTGTTTACCAGCAGAACCATAGGCAGAAATGAACTTGTTACAATCGACATGGGTGCCAGGTACCATCTTTACTGTACTGACATGACTAGAACAATCGCCGTGGGGACAGTAAGTGGGGAGTTAAGGGATATGGCAATGGCAGTTCTTGAGGCGTATAGGAAGGCATCAAGTCACGTTAAACCTGGTATTAAGGCTAAGGACATAGACCTAGTTGCGAGAGAGGTTCTTTCCGAGTATGGTTATGATAAGTATTACATACATAGTACCGGCCATGGTGTTGGTATTGAAGTTCATGAAAGACCTGCCATAAACCCCTCCAGCGATGAGGAGTTGAGACCCTACGAGGTAATAACGGTTGAACCTGGAGTATACATTAATGGCATTGGCGGTGTTAGGATTGAGGATACCATATTAGTTACTGAGTCAGGTTCGAGACCAATAAGTAAATACCCAGTTGACTTGTTCTGAAGTTCAGTTGAACAAAAGTTTTTGCGCATACTAGAGTTAATTTTTAATCATTAATTTAATTAGAGGGACATCATTATCCCTATTAATGACCTCACGCGGTGTATTCAGCCTAATGGTTCTCAAGATGGCGGTTGCAAGGGAACTACATAGACTTGGGTATGTGAGCACTAGGGATTTCCCAAGCTTGCTCATAAAAATAGCGCAATACCTGAGCGACTTCAGTAACCCCATAGAGCCAAGTGATGTGATTTACCTACTTGATATTATAACGGTAAATGGGGATAGGATAACCCTAAGCAATGAGGGTATTCATTACCTAAGGATGCTTGAGATGCTTACTAATGATACCTCCAAGTTCCAATAGCGTCTCGTGCATGGCCATCAAGACCAGGTTCTTAATGGTTTCTAACGTACTATCCACGTTAATACCAATGCAGTTACTCTCTAGCTTGACCATGTCGATAAATATAAAGATGTGCGGGGATTTTCTCCAGGCAATCGCGACTGAACTTGCCAATGGCGATAAGTCATTTATATTAACCAGCTTATTACCATGTATAATGTTTAACTTGGTCTCTGGTTCGAAAGTCCTGGATCCGATTAGAACCAGGGATTCAAGTTCATTATTTGCCAAGTCACTAATGCACTTATCTGGGGAGTTGCGGAGTTTCTCACCTAACTTCCTGTAAAAGGTTTGAAGAACTTCATCCCTGCTTTCACCCTTGCTTAGTAGTAATGGGAAAACGTCATTTATGAACTCTAGGTTAATTCCCTGGTTATTAATGAGGTACATGAAGTCGAAGTCCCTTTTCCATAAAGCCTTGTAAACGGTGTTCCTTGTTATGAGGGGATCTAGATACTTAGACAAACCAGGTACTTTACTGATTAGATACTGCCTGCTCTTTAGTAGTATTGATAAGAGGTAATCATCGGTTATGTACATGATATCGTAACCCCTCAAAAACCCTGTGGAGAAATGGTAGAGCTTACATAGGTAATCCCTAAACTCATCATTAAGCGCATCATAATCCCGTAATAACGCACCAAGTAGGTTCCTAGCCAATGTGTTAAATAAAACGACCTTATGGTGCAGGTATACGTACTTATATATGTTATATCGTGCTATTACAAACCCCTCCAGGTTAGCCCTGGCCTTCTCGTCAAAGGCCAACGCATACTCATTGCCATTATTAACAATCCTCATGTTATCAAATATTCTTTCAATATCCCCAATACTAATCGTAGAACCTATGCTTGCGCCAGTTAGGTATGAGTCCCTAAGTATATACTCTATCCTATCTGCATCAAGGTCCCCGGAAACCAGACTCCTGAGTATATTGAAGAGCCGTGATTCATTGTTCAGTGACTTGAGGAATTTCCCATCCTCATAATCAATAATGTCCAAGTAACTCGGCACAACCTCCATGATCTTCCCTATGATGTCTGCATGAAGCATTGCCTTCACTATCCTCAAGTCAATATTTGGCAATACCTCCTTTAACGTACTCCTAAACTCGTCATTATTCGTGAGTATGAAGTACGTAATAACTTCATGCTCTTTAAAGGGCATCCGGAACACCATGCCCTTGGATGCCTCACGGGAATCCTCACTACAATTCCTTACTAATGGCTCAATGCCTTGGCCGAAGGTGCCCTCGAGTACGTGTGAGAAAGGTAAATGCCCAAGGTCATGTAGTAGCGCCGCTATTCTCACGTGAAGTATTAATTCATCCTCAGTATCAAGACCCAGGGACTTACCTAGGGCAAGTAGTAATTCACGAACGTTACTCATCCTCATTATCTTCTCGAACATTAACGTAGCTATTTGTAACGTACCCAGTGAGTGCTCAAACCTACTATGGTGCGCCGAGGGATAAACCATGTATGCTAAACCAAGTTGATGTACATGCCTTAGTCTCTGTATACATTTACATGAGTCAATGAACCTCGCCTCCTCGTTAGTTAATCTTATCCAACCAAGTGCTGGATCTGCAATGGCCTTTGTGTAGCTTAATGTCATTCAAAAAACACTGATGACTAAAACATATATATTAACCTACTGATCAATAACACTAGGTTTAATGGAAGCAAGCGACGCCGCGATAATTGGGGCAGGACCAAGCGGTCTTTACCTAGCGCGTGAATTAAGTAGGATAATGAATGTGGTAGTTTTCGAGGAGGATAAGGAATTGGGGCTGCCGCTTCACTGTACGGGTCTCGTTAACGCCGACTCACTGAAGGTACTTAGCATATCGCCACCAATCATAAATTCCTACCGGTACGTCCGAGTCACAGACCTAGAGGGTAATAGCATCACGTTTGATTTCAAGAGAAATGCCGTTGCTATGCTTAACAGACCAGGTCTTGAGAATTACTTGGCTGATGAACTTGGTAGTGCATCATTAGCATTAGGCAAGAGGGTTCTTGATGTTCAGGGGAACACCGTCAGGACTAAGACGGGGGAAACCACGTATGACCTGGTGATTATTGCCGAGGGCTCCAGCATATCCTTGACTAAGAACTTGATACCCTGGAAACCAACCTATGTTTATGGCGTCCAAACCGATGCCAAGTCATATGCATCAAACGCCTTAATGCCTAGAGACATTAATGAAATTGTGGTTGTATTTGATAGGAGGTTGAGTAATCATTTCTTTGCCTGGATAGTTCCCAGGGATAATCATGAACTTAGGATCGGGATCGCTGATGACGCAAATACGTGGGTTAAGTTCGTTGAATTATTAAGGATTACTGGAGTGGAGCATTACAACCCGTTTGGTGGTAAGGTGATAATTAGCGGTTCGCCTGATAATGTAGTTACTGGTAGTGTTGCAGTTATAGGTGATGCGGCTGGCTTTGTAAAGCCAACAACAGGCGGCGGTATAATAATGGGAATGCTAAGTGCGAAGTTACTTGCCGAGAGTATATATAGTGTGGTTAGGGAGGGACTACGCATAAGTGATGCATTAAGTGTCTACAACATGGTATTCAGAAAATTCATTAAAAATAAGGTAAGGGCTTTGGGCGGCGCATCAAGCATCCTTCACCTAATGGTAAATAGCAGCTTGGGTGAAGTAATGCATCACATGAATACAGTTAATGTTGAGATTTACGACTATGACAATCACATTGATGCCGTACTAAGAGCCGCGATGAGGAGACCCTTGGCCTTTGCCAAGGCGATGTTCTCACTCATAGGTGAATTATCATTGGTAGAACCAAATCGTATTAATGAGTTGATTAGAGAATTGCTCGGTTAACCTCACCTGGTTATCTTCATTATATTATCCATTTCCTCTATTAACTTAGCGCCTTGCCCTTCCTGGAACCACTTGATTATTGGATCCAGGTACTTAATGACCTCATTAGCCACCGCATTCTTTAAATCCAATGGGTGTATCTTGCCATCTGCGTATGCCTTCACTAATTCATCGAATGACCAGAATTCCAGGTAGCCACCACCATATTGCTGCGGCCTTTCTATTATGAATGGCTTGTCCCTACGTTCCCTGAATAAGAATAAATGTGCTAACTCAATCACTGGGTTCATCTTAACCTCCCTAGGTGGGCAATAGGCCTTGAGTATCTTTTGTCGTATGGAATCCACGTCGTCATGGAGGAATATTGCCGTGTCAGGTAGTGACTTGCTCATCTTCATCTCGCTCAATTCTTCCCTGGACTCCCTACCAGTGATGTTCAGCGCAGGTATTAAACCATGGAATAGGGCTATTGGTTTTACCTTCTCATTATTAAGCATTAACGGGTAGAACCTAACCTTCAGCGCAAGTTCTCTGGCCAGTACATACGCCTTTCTCTGGTCAATACCACCATGAGCAATGTGCGAGCCAATAACAAAGACATCAGCCACTTGAAGCAGTGGGTAAACCAACCATGACATTGGTATTGACTCACCCATCTTCCTACCAAGTATTGTTAGGCTATGCCTAATATCGGCTAGGTTAGTCATCCTGGCAAGGTCAAGTATTAAGTACCAGTACTCATCATTGTTGTGATACAGATCACTGGCCATGTAAAACCTTACATTATCCGGGTCACCACCAAGGACCTCGATGACCTTCTTAAACGTGTCAACATAGTATCTACTCGCAACCCTCCTTATTAACTCAAGGTCGCCACCAAGCTTGTTATTAAGCCACGAGTGTATGTCAGCGAGTAGTATTGAGACCTCGACGCCGGCCCTCTGCAGATCTACAACCTTTGATAGACTGACTATACCCGTACCAATATGAACAAATCCACTAATTTCAAACCCTATGTAGTGTTTTAGCTTGGTCCCTGTCTCCAGGTACTGCCTTAATTCATCAATCGTTAGCACCTCCTCCGTGGGATACTTGGTTATTAGTGCCAATTTATCCTCAATATCCATTATTATTACCACCAAAATTAAGATAATTAAGCTTTATTGAGTTTAAAGCCCGTGGTTAGGTTCATCACTGATAAGGTACGGGCATGGGGACACATCAACATTAGAGCCAGTCACAGGTCAACAATTGAAGTAACTAGGGATGACTACCTAACGCCCCGGGGAGACTGCATAGTGGGTATTAAGGCTGATAAGGGTTTAGCTGATATAAATCCTGGGTTGAGGAGTATCATTAGGAGGGGTGATTCTTTAGTGATCGTTGTGTTCATGGTTGATAAATACATTGACTTGGTCATAGGCATGGGTTCCCCGAGACTTACTCTAGGCAGCAGGGGTAAAATAATAATCAGGAGGAGTACTTATATTGATGATTCAACATTGATGATAAAGGCTAATAAGGCAGCCATAGATCTTGATAGGAAACTCATAGATAGACTGAAAAGGGGTGCATCACTTACAATGTATATTGTAGGTGTCGACCTTGAGCAGACTGGAACAACTAAGGGCAATGGCACTTAGGAAGTTAATCCACGTGGTATTGTCAGTATTTCTAATAATACCGTTCATAGTGAATTTAGGCATTTATGGAATATCAACAACCCTCTACTTCACATTAATAACACTGGGGGTTTCTGTGATTTATGTAGTACAGGTAAAGAGACCCATAATAACAATAATGTTATTGGACGCATTAACAAGCGCCAGGAGATCCATACTGCAGCAAATCACGAAGTCACCAATAAGCTCTGCAATACCATTAGACACGCTAGATGATAGTTTAATGAAGCTTGAGAAGACCGTTAAGGAACTACTTGATAACGTAGAAAGGGATTACGAGAGAAGGGGTGGATATTTAGGAATCCTGATGGGGGCCATTGGCGTATTAATAAGTCAATTACTGGCTGGTAATTACGTAATCTACGGTATAGTATCAGTAATTGTTTACGACACAATGAGCGCACTTGGCGGTACACTCCTCGGGAGAGTTAAATTACCCTTTAGCAACGCCACGATGGAGGGTGTACTCGTCGGTATGGCATCATTAGCAATAGTGCTTTTTATACTCACGAACCAACTGGTTGGGTCACTGGCGATTATCGTAGTTGCAGCACTGGCGGAGGCTTATGGAATGGAGGATAACCTGGCGATACCGGTGGCTACGTCATTGATGGCCATGGTCCTTAGACTACCCGTGATTACGTAGTTGACCTCCTCCCCGCCCTGGATGGGGGTTTCCTTGGGTTGTTCATTGGTTTGTGGTTTACNNGCCTTCATCCTCATCACCTCATTGCTGGTGGCCTTGAGCCACCCAGCTTCGTTCGTCCAGTGGTGGACCACGGGCTGAATCTTCACCTTGAGGATTGCCCTATACCCCGCATACACTGCACTCTCCTTCTCGTTAAAGTCCACCCTACTACCTTAACCAATTAACCTCATTCCAACACCTAACAATTGCAATGACCAATTCCCTACAGATAATTAATGATTATTTAAA
>DAJV01000012.1 GCA_002496475.1 Vulcanisaeta sp. UBA163
CCAATTCATCGAGTGTGAGACGCCCTTCATTCTCTTAATCCTCATCCTCCTAATGGGTATGCCTAGGTTTGCCATGTTCTCGTCAAACTCCATCTCTATTACTCCATCGAAGACATACTCTATGCTATTAAGTAGGTTGTTAATGTCCTCGGTGGTTACGTGGGCCACTATGAATGTCACCATGTTGTAGAACCTTGATAGTGACTTCAATTGCTTAAGCATCGCAATTAAGCCCCTTGGGTCAATATTGATGAGTAGGTCGTTGATTGAGTCGATTATTAATCCACGGGCACCCCTCGAATAAACTGCTTGACTAACCTTGCTAATTAACTGCCCGGGATCTAACTCGGTAATTACGTCAATAACATTGGGTGACTTGATTCGCCGTTGATCACCTAGTGAAAAACCATCAATTATGAAGAGTTTGCCACTAAGGTCCTTGAGGTCATTGCTCACTGTCTCCGGATTATCATCAAACGAGACATAAACAAGGGGGGAATTGCTTAGGACACTCCGGGCAAGCAATTTAACGAGGAGTGTCTTGCCCATGCCCAAGTCGCCACGGATGAGAACCAGGTAACCGAGGGGAAAACCGGTGGGTAATAAGTCCTCTAGGACTTGGCACTTAAGGAAATCCATAACTATCAATTAAATTAAAAACAATAATTAAGCATTACCTAAACGGGCAAAAAGAGGGTATAATTCGTCCAAACCTGCATTGTGTGATGATGCAATAAATATCTACTATGTTCAATTTATCATAAATAAACCATAAAGTCCAGTCGCAACATGGTACAGTACCTAAAATCCCCTTTACCTCTAGAAAGTAAGTCATATGTGAGGTTCTAATTATGGTAATGGGGATACTAAAGCACTAAATTCACCAATTAGGAATATTAGGAAAGGTAAGGAGGGAAAGTAAATATAAAGCAAGGCCTAAACCTGTTAATGGTATTAATACTAGGCTGGTAGGATTTATACGGGTTAGTATTAAAGGGTTTCGGGGTTAGGTAACGTAATGCTTATTAATTGCCTTTTCCATGTGGTTTTTAATGAGTAGGGATAAGGTTGTTGGTGTTGGTTTGCTTGTGGTTTCGGTGGTGATTATACTTGCCTACATATACCTGGTCTTCTTCACGCCGTATAAAATACTTGTATTACAAATAACCGACGCATTGGCCGTGATATTGGTCTTCGGAATACTGGCCTGGGTGGGCTACGCACTGGCCACAACACCACCGCCGAAACCAATAGAGGAAATAGAAAAGGAAATAGAAACAGAACTCAAAAAACTCGAGGAAGAAACAAAACAAGAACAACAAAAGTGATTCATAATGGGAGACGCGTTGGTTTAAGTTAAATTACCATAATATCCTTTTACAACGGGAATTGTACCAAGGACCTTACTATATTATCCGTAATGGAATAGGCATTATCCTAATCCTAAATCCATATTAAGTGGGTATGGTATTGGGTTTTACCCTGCCGAAGGTATCGTTGAATATTTCAATACATAAATCATGTGACCCATGACTGGTGAGAATGTAAGGGTTGAGCTTAAGGGTTAGGGAACCAGGTATTGCTGTCCTTTGATTTTTAACGATATAAATATTAATTATTAATTATTTGAATTATTGTTTATAGTATAATTACCTTATTTTAATAACTTTATGTTAGGGTTTAAATATCCAATTATCATTCTACCCCTTGTTATGGTTTGGTTATTGTTTAGGGTTGTTTCGGATAGGCCTGGTATTATTAGTGACCTGTCTTCTTTGATGCTTAATTATGGTATTAACATCAGGAATATTATTGGTAATTCCAGGGCTTTAATGATTGATGTTGAGAATGGCATTAATTCACTGATACCTGGGCTTAATTCCGTTAGGGACATTGAGACCCTTGGGACCATTAACGGCCCCATAATACCACTGGCCTTCTCTCAGAGGCACTTCATAAGCGCCATTAAGACAGTACTAGCCCAAATGGGTACTCAATATGTGGAGAGGTTCCTCTACAGGCTTGGTTACGAGTACGCGAGGGCTGTGGTCACGGAGATGCACCTTGGGGACTCCATGAGTACGATAGCCACGTACCTATACACCGCGACAGCCTATAATAGGCTTACCTTCAGGGGTCTTGATGTTAGGGGTAGCGAGGTTAGGGTTGAGTTCGAGGCGCCATTTGACGAGGAACTAAACACGACGCTAACCCAAGGCTATATACATGGATTAATAAACACGGCATTATCAAGACTACATTATATTAATATTGAGAAGATAGGCAGTATATACAGGGCCGTGGCGAAACCTGTTGAGGACCTTGCGATTTATTAATTGGATTGAATTAATGATAATGTCGCATGCCGTGGAGATCATAATAAGAGCCTCTGTGTATATTGTTATTCAAGGCTAATGTTTAACAATATTCCTCGGGAACCAGCCATCCCCAGTCCTAACTAAGTCTCTATCCCTAATGTACCTGTTCACCTTTTCCTTAACGGCATCAAACACGCCCTGATCACCACAGAGCGCCTTGCTGTCGGTTACCGCGTCAAGTATTATCATTGAGTGCTCAAGCACTGCGTTGGGGTTTATTTAGCGGTAACCAAACAATTTGCCCAATATCCATAGCCTTAATACTATACTCGCCGCTTGGTATTACGGCCAT
>DAJV01000064.1 GCA_002496475.1 Vulcanisaeta sp. UBA163
AGCATTGAGGGCCATACGGTATCTGGCTTGTTTCCGTTGAGAACCATGGTCCTCATAACCTCCCTAGCTATGTCTATTATTGGCCTTGCCGTTAGGCTTATGTCTATTGAACCAACCCCGTGGTAATAACCGACCGTGTAGATGTGTCCTTCGCCGAGGGCGAATAGGCTGACGGTTAGTGGGATTGGGTTATTGTTTAGGTATCCATGCACTATGAGTGTTGGCTTCCTTATGCCCGTTACGTTGTAGTAATTGACCTGGTACGTGCTGGCACTAATCATTAGGATTGGCCTGGGACTTATTGGTTGGGCTGACGTATTAGTTATGAGCATGATCACGGTAATGATGGAAATGGCTAAGGCACTCACTACAATGCCCTGCCTACCAATGCTCATAGCCATCAATATGACTCCTTAGCCCGGGCTTTTTTAACTTCGGCTGTTCATAAGAAGTGAGTCGAATTTTATGAATGCCTAAACAAGACCTCATACCCTGGGCTTGAAACCTAGCCTTATCAAGCCATCCCTAAGTCTCTGTATCTCGACCTCACTTAGCGGTCTTAGGTATGGTTCCTTAACTGTGCCGAAGTCGTAACGTAGCAGGTGGACTAGCTTGTAATACCCATCAACGCCTGGGTACTCCTTAATCAACTCCCTAATCCTCGCTATTAAGTCCTGCTTCTCCATGGCCGATTGCAACCTGCCTGCCTTGAAATCGTCAAACATATTCCTAATAACATCAGGGAATGCATTGGTCATTGCCGATATGCATCCCTTGGCGCCAACCATGAGTGCCGGCAGTATGGTTGAATCAGACCCATTTAATACCGTTATTCCAAGCCTAACGTGGCCCATTATCTGCGCAACATCCCCTGTACTATCCTTAACACCCGCAATCCTAATGCCATCATTCAGTAGTCTCGCCACTAGGTCAGGCGTTACGTTGAAACCCGTGTTCCTGGGTATATTATAAATGAATACTGGTAGTTTTGTTAATTGAGTCAATTTTTCGTAGTACCTCTTCAGAGCTTCATAGTCGGGACTGTAGTATATGGGTGGTATTGACGAAACGGCGATGGCGTCGTACCTCTCAGCGAGTCTCACGGTCTCGACAATCCCCTGCCAATCAAATGAGAATACATGAACCACCAGTTGCCTATTAGTGTTCCTTGATATCACCTCCAATGCTGCCCTCCTTTCTTCAAGTGTTAGGTATGGTCCCTGGCTTGTTGTTCCAAATGGATAGAAGCCATCTACTCCGGCCTTGGTCAGTGAATCCACATGTTTAGCAAGTGATTCCTCATCAAGTTTACCATTTTTAAAGGGAATTGCCAGCGCTACGAATATGCCCTCCATCAAATTAATACCTCCTCATTAGTCTTAATAAATCTATTTACAAAATGTTAATGCCATTGTTCCCTTTTACGGGGATTTGGACAAACCTATAAATGCCCAACTGGGTACGGAGGAGTGGTTTGGTTAATCATTGGGACTTACGATCCTCCTTTCATTACCGTCCTTTATCAATTTAATAACTTTATATTTAATGCCATTTTCCTTAGCGGCATTAGTTATGTCATTGACTAAGTCCTCAGATTGCGTCGTAATTATTACCTGCCCAATTAATTCTTCACCTATGAACCTAGTTAATAATGTTGCAAGGGCTTTCCTAATTTTTTGATCAACATAGGGCGCCGGTTCATCCATTAGAAGGAAGTCTATGTTATGATTCGTAGCCCTATAGGTACTCAATAGGAATGACAAGGCTATGGTTAATCTCTGCCCATCACTAAGCCTGGATATTGTGACCTTCCTACCGCCTGGCCTAAGGGCATACAGGGTGTACTCACTGACAACACCAATGATCCCCCTATCCCTCACAATGACCTCGATGCCTGCACCCTCAAGGTCACCATATGGATAAAGCATCTTAAATATGGATCCAACATTGTTTTTGATAACCTTGATCATTTCATCCCTAACCCTGGCCTGTACATCCCTAATACCAGCCCTGATCCTAGTCAGCCTATTATAGAAGTCCTCAAGGAAATCAAGTCTTCTCCTAAGTACTGACGGGTCCTCCCTATTAAACCCCGTACTTGATAACGCGAGTTCTAACCGGCTTAACTCGGCAGATTCATCACTTAACTTGGTTCTGACCTGGGTTAATTTATTATCAATATACCTTATTTGTTCCTCTATGCTGATCATGGTCTGCGTGTCAACCCCAAGGTTAGCAAGCCTTTGCCTAAGTTCCTCCTCCCGCCTCCTAAGTGATTCCAGTTCCCTATACTTCCTTAAATAGGCAATGGACTTATCAACATTATCAATCTCAACCCTAACCTCATCAATAAACCTAGTAAGCACCTGGGTTCTCTTATCAATATCCCTAATTGACTTTTCTACGGTTTCAAGCTTCGAGAGTACTACTTCATATCTTGATCTAACATCACGCATTCTTTCGATTGTTGCATCATAATCATTAACAATTGGTAATAATGTCTCCATATTGGCTAATGCCCTCTCCAACTCGCTTAACCTACTTCTTACATTATTGATCTCCTCACTATGGCTTTTGGATAACTCAGTGATTCTATTCTTGATTCTCTCATAATCATCATCACCCAGTGGTCTGCCGCAAATTGGGCACCTATCTTCATGGTTAATTAATATGTACTGGAGGACATTTAGTAGGGATGATCTGAAGCCCTCCTCTATGCTTATTTTCTCAAGTCTACCCCTCAACTCCTCAATTTCCCTCTTAACCTTAATCGGTTCACCATACCTATCAACTAACGCTCTATACTCCCTAACCCTAGGTTCCTCCTGGGAAAGCCTTGGTTCTAATTCCCTAAGGGATGCCTTCAGTGCCTCTACCTGGGCCTCCAGATCACTACGTATATTACTGAGGTACTCCTTGTCCTCATTGAGTTTGTCTTTAAGCCTAACAAGGCTTTCGAAGGCTGTGTATATCTTCTCGGATGCATCAGCTAAGTTATCATTGGTTATTACTAGTTTATTAATATCATCAGCCTCCCTAACCAGTGCATATTCCTCAAGCTTCTCAACCAGTGAGTCCTTAATCTTCTCGAGCCTGAGTCGTATGCTCATTTCATTAATTTCCTTAACCCCGTACTTCTCGAGTTCCTGTTCAAGGTTCTCTCGCCTAAGCCTTGTGGCTATGTAATCACTATAAACCTCCTCAATACCCCTGAATCCCCTCAATAATTCCTCCCTCTTTCTCAATAATTCACCGTAAACATTGCTGAGTTCCCCCTCCTCCTTTCTTAATTGTTCTATCTCGTCCTTAAGCTCCTTAACCTTACCCTGAGCCTTCTCAATAGAGCCATACTTACTAATTATCTCGGGAAGCTCCTTAACACTGGCTAGTCTTTGCCTTAATACGGTGATCGCGTTCTCTATCTGCGACATGGGTAATGACCTGTTTAGGTTATCAAGAGCGTCGAGACCAAACATTTTATCAATGAATAGGCTCCTCTTGAATACATTACCGTAAACTAAGGCCTCGAGAGTTCTATGAGTAACCAAGACGAACCTTTCAAAGTCATTATCATCAACACCAAGTACCTCCACAATCCTTGAGTATGTGTCACCGCCCCTATATGTGGTTCCATTAATGGTAATACTAGCCGTCTCTCTGGCGGACTCACCAGCCCGCCTAAGTTCCCTGATCACCTCAATATCATTACTAAGGGTCAACTTAACCATAGCCGAGTTGGAATCCTCATTTATCAGGTCAGACAATTTTGATACTCTCTCCTTAACCTCCAGTTGGGTACCGTATAACGCATACTCAATGGCCTGGATAATACTCGTTTTACCTGATCCAACAGGTCCTTGAATAATATTAATACCATCATTAAAGGTGATCTTATGCTCACCCCTAAATCCCCTAAAGTCCCTAACAATAAGTTCATTGACTCTAGCCCTCATCCTCACCCACCTCAACACCAACCTTACTCAATTCCTCATTGATTACCTTAATTATGCCATGTCTGCCGCTCTCCTTGTAAGCCATATAAAGCTTAATGGCGAGTTCAGAATCCTCGCCAAGCCTCTCCCTGAGGAATTTAATAATTAATTCATCAAGTTCATTCATCCCTCACCACCCCTTTTCTTTAGTACGTTAACCCATGGATTATTGCTCAGGAAGTCAGGTAATTCATCATTAACTATCGTACTTACTTGCTGACTCATTGATTGAGCTTTATCGGAGGATCGAGCCATATTTTCAAGTTTACTAACCCGTTCAGCCAACTTGCTAAGTTCGTGCTCAATCCTCGACAACCTATCCCTAAGTTCATTAATATCCCTGACCAATGACTTATTATCCGCATTTAATAAGTCGTTCTTTAAATCATTAATTATTCTTTCAAATTCATCAATTTTCCTCCTTAGGTCATCACTTGCACCCTGTTGTAACTGTATTGGTATGCTCGGTATTAATTCCTCAATGGCCTTCTCCGGATCAGTAGATGACAAGTCATATATGTAAATACCAACTCTACTGCTCCTAAATAATTTTCCATTGATTAGTCCACGGACACTCTGCGGAAAGGCTATGTACGCCTTATTATAATTAAACCGATTCCTCATTACATTACTTAATTCATCAGTTATGTAGGATTCCGTTGGGAATTCCTCAGTTGATATCCTAAGGTAAACTGTGTTGTTGCCCTCTGTGAGAATTATTTCTCTATCGTTAAGTTTATTCACTACCCTAAGTCCCCTCTGCGTTAGCCAATCCTCAATTAGCTTCCTTGCCAGTTCAATACTCATTAACGCCTACATATTATACTAACAACTTGCTTTTTAACCTAATTGAGCCGATAAAGTCGTTTAAACACACTCATTGATGAAGGTAATACCAACCTTCTTTGGTCCTCTCATTCCATTTCACGTTATTAGGCAAAGCATAGCCGTAAATTACGGCTCCTTTCCAAACACTAAACTGCGGATCCTTAACAATACTAATACTCAACTTGTTGGCTAGGTCTGGTAATTTCTCGGAAATCATGAACTTTATTTTATCAACGCTATTAACGGCAACATCCTCAAGTCCAGGTGGTACAGACCAACTAAATGCGCCACCACTAAGTATTATGGTACTCATGATCTTGTCCTGTATCTCCACGGGCACCTTCCTAATGCTCGTTATTAATGCCTCGGCCATATCCATTTCTCCATAAAATACAGTATCGCCAATTGCGGCATCCTCAATGACTAACCTACCCTGCTGCATATAACTCGAGAACACATCATGCCTTGGATTGAACACGACCTCACCGATTAAGAACCTCATCCATGCAGTATCCCTCAGTTCAATCTCCGTCAATGGATTTATCCTAACCTTAATGGAGAATCTATCAGAATCCTCCCTGGCCTTCTTAATAGCATCATCGAGGTTCCTCGGAACTAACCCAGCGGTTCTCTTTACGATTTCTACAACATAATCATCCTTTGCTAAATCTCCATATCCAGAGTCCTTAAGAACTTCCCTGGTAACAGCATTCGCCTCGGCGCCACCCCTGTTAAGTGCCACAATGCCCTCCCTAATCGGTCCATAGCTAATGGGCACCAGTTGAATGTTGCCGTGACCAGCCTCAATAACTGTGCAAGTCACTGCCTTCTCCGCAATGGCAACCGCAAAGGGCTGATCTATGATTGTGATTGCCTGTAACAATTTACCTCCAAGTTCATCATCGAGTTCTTTATGTACTTCAATCATTCTATCCCTCATGTAATCAGGGGCCAACGCCGATAATGCAACAACCAGGAAAAAGCCCCTGAAGTCGGGTCTCCTTGTGAAGTCTTGGTAAAACTGCGAGAAGCCGTATCGGGAAAGCTCCTTGATTATCCTCCAGGAGTCCTCATCCTCCTTCCTAATTATGCCATCCCTAAGTGGGTAACGTAGATTCCTAATGGCATCCCTAATTGAACTAAGGTACTTGGGTATATCATCACCAACAACAACGCCTCTCTCAAGAACCTCCTTAGGAACCAACAACTTAATGCTCTCTGGTAAATCCCTAAGGAATAACCCACGGCTCTGCACCATGTATGGCCTATCTCTAAGTGTTATCGGGCCGTACTTAAAGTACCCAGTGCCGAAGTCCTCCGCGTACACGTAGTTAAGCTTATACTTGCCTTCATCAATCATGTTGAATCACCAAATCGCCTTAATCGTAATATACTCATTATTAAACATTATTACGTATGCATCATCAAAGGACTTAGTCCCGAACCTCATGTGATCCCTTAACTCACCGGGCATTGAATTAAGTGAATCATTAATGCACCTCAATACGTTGTCAAGCGCATCCTTAATATGCTCACCTGCGATCTCCACATAATACATTGCCTGATACTTAATACCATTATCGATTGTTAGGAACCTAAGATTAAGACCGTTCAATAGGCACGCTATGAATTTACGCCGCTCCCTAATAACGTCGTCCTCATCCTTTATCTCACCAACCTCGCACTTTGGGCAATCCACACTGATTTGTTGGCAATAAGGTTTATAAGGAAATTGCGCCTCTTGTGACGAGATTATAAGGTGCATAGTATTATGGAGAGTGAGTTGATTCTTGAGGTTAAGGATCTTGGAAACATAGTCATTAAGTTGGAGCCAGCAGTATCACCACTAACATATGCGAGACTGGGAAAATCACTGCCGACAAGGACAAATGCCGTGAAGTATGGGCAAGTCATAATAATACCCCTCGACTTGGGGCTGGTGAGTGAAGGTAAGAAGACAAGCCTGAAGCACTATGAAGTTGGCTACTGGGTTAAGAAGAGGAGCTTGGTTATTGCCCTTGGTAATGTTGATTTGGGGGAGCAGGTAAACGTCATTGGGCATGTGGCAAGTGGCGTTGAGCTACTTAGTAAGTTAAATGGTGGGTACTCCATTAAGTTGTCAATGAGGTAATTAGGATTAAGCTTTTAAAGGGTTGGGAGGTACGGAATACGGCGAAGAAGGTATGAGTACACAGGAAACCACAATACTAGTGGGTAAAAAACCAACCACAAGCTATGTGATAGCCACGGTAATGAGCTTCAACGCAGGAGCCAAGAAGGTAATACTAAAGGCTAGAGGCGGTGCCATTGCTAGGGCCGTCTCAACGGCAGTAATGATTAGGGACAAGTTCCTACCGAATCAAGTAAGGATAAGCGACATAAAGCTACTAACTGACAGGGTAACTGGACAGGGAGGGAAGGAGAGGTCTGTTGCAGCAATAGAGATAGTGCTAGAGAGGGCATAAGGCAGTAGAGGTGCGCATAAAAATTTCAAAAACAGTAACAAAAATAAGTAGAAAAATTTCATTTTTACTTTGACATTTCCACAAGGTAGGTCTTAATCTCTTCCAGAAGGGCTACCAGCACAAAGAGTGCGCTTCTCCTATTAGTAGCTATCAGCGGCATAACCTTAACTTCGTATGGTGCCTTCAGAATGGTCTTCACGGTGGACGTATTGACCGCACTTGGTGCGTCCTGTTTATTTGCTGCGATCACGTGTGGTGTTGATGAGAAGTTCTCCCTAAAGAAGTTATACATACCCAATGCTTCCTTAATCTTATCCTCGCTTGAGCTATCGACTATGAACAGGTAACCATGCATGCCTCTGGCAATTATCTTCCACATGAAGCTAAACCTCTCCTGTCCAGGGACACCAAATAAATGCACAACTAGGTCTTCCCTAACCTTCATCCTGCCGTAATCAAAGGCGACTGTTGTGCTCTTCTTGTTGTCATCAATGACGCTCTTAGTTATTGGTACATCTGTCTCTATGGGTAAAACCTCGCTCAGTGTCTTAACGAATGTGGTTTTACCCGCTCCGTAGGGGCCGGCTATCACTATCTTTATGGTCTTTATAGACATTGCGATCACCTACAACATTGCCTTACTTCTTATGAAGCTAATGACGTCCTCAATATCCTTAGGCGTTATCTCTACATTAACCACCTCAACTAATTCCTCCTCACTGGCCCCAGCTAGTTTGTTCAGTAATTCATATAGTCTATTGGTGTACTTCTCAAGTATTATTCTTGTAAGTCCTATTGATGATTCGGAATTAATAATGACCATTAGGTAGCCTATTTCGCGAATGCCTATTAATTGGACTATGTCCTCAGCGCCTTGAATTAATATATAATCAATGCTACCAATGGGTAGTGTGGTTAGTAATCCCTTCAATGAGGAAATAAATCGTGGCATTGCAAAGAACATATTACCGGCATTAACCAGTGTTGTGTTTGTTGTATAAGCTATTACTGTTCCCTCTTTATCCATCACATACACAGCCTTTATCTGGTCAGGGCTCTCCGACACTATCTCCTCAGCTGATAACTTAATTTCATTAATGATTCTTTGAATATCACTATCCACATGACTTTCTATTTAACATAATTTTTAAGCCTTTCGATTCCAATTAATACGACAAGGTAAGGCCAGGCAATATGAGTACCAGCTACAGCCTAATAAGTTTTTTAAATGCATGACATGACATAGTATGGATGATAACAATAAGAGGCTACGTAATCAGTAAAATGGCGGTTAATGATCCTACAGGCGGAAGAATGATAGCAATACAGATAGTTGAGGAGAGGGAGACACCAGGACCTGTAATTACAAGCACTGACGAAACTGCCCAGATGATGAGGGACGTAATGCCATTAGTACAGCAATTACTTAGGTCAATGCCCATGGTTGGACCACTAATGAGCGGTAAGGTACAGATACCAAGGCTCCTAATTTGGCTTAATGAGGACGAGGCTGAGGCACTTGGTCCTAGGTTAGATGTGGGTGACGCGGTGGAGATTAGGATCGATAATGGAAAACTCGAGTTAGTTAAGGCCTGACATTTCATCATAATTTAACATCAAATTTCCCACTTAAATCCAGGAGATCCTTTAGCTTAACCCTTATATGCCTGCCATTCGGTAGCGTCCTAACTATAATAAAGGGAAGTAATCCTCTACGTACTTCCTCAAGGGCAATATCTATGGGATCATAGGTACCTAGTTCCTGGGGATTAACGAGTGGTTGCGCACCCATGGACAATTGTTTAGCCCTAGCCGCAATTATCCTTGCGAGTTCGTACTTAGTTATCCTAGGTGGGTACGCCAGTTTGCCGTTAATTAAATCATTCAAAGTCTTTAGGGCACTAGCTAAGGTGTCCTCCTTATGGATTGAAGTAGATGCTTGACTTGATGATGACATTGATAATACGAAAACAAAAATCGTTTAAAAATTTAACTTAACAAAGTAATTTTTATTACTCGGACTTTGACTCACTCTCCTCACTGCCGCCCTCGGTCTTAGACTTCCCAGCGCCACTGGTCCTTGTTTGGGCCGCAGCAACTATATCATCAATCCTAAGTATCATTATGGCAGCCTCCGCCGCGCTCCTAATTACATGGGTCTTCACTAGTAATGGGTCTACGACGTTGCTCTTGGTCATATTATCAATCTTACCACTTAACACATCAACACCAGCATCAAACTCACCTGCGTCGTGCCTCTTCCTCAGCTCGGCAATTGCATCAACCGGGTCAAGGCCTGCGGTTAATGCAAGTATTGTCGGTATGTGTTCAAGGGCCTCTGCAAACTTAAGCACGGCTAACTGTTCCTTACCGGGCAGCTTCCTACCCCACTCCCTAATTCTCCTGGCGATTTCCATCTCGAAGGCACCGCCACCAGGTACGATCTTAGGCTCCCTGTACAAGTCCCTGATTACATGGAGCGCGTCTTGCATTGATCTCTCTGCCTCATCAAGTACCCTGTCTGCTGCGCCCCTGAGTAGTATCGTCACTGCCCTTGGGTTCGGGCATTGTTCAACGAACACCATCTTCTCCTCACCAACCTTCCTCTCCTCAACAAGCCCGGCAGTACCCAAGTCCTCAGGCCTTATGTCCTTAATGCTCGTGACTATCTTAGCACCCGTAGCCTTAGCCAACTTCTCAATGTCACTTCTCTTAACTCTCCTAATGGCCATTATACCCTTCTTAGCCAGGTAGTGCTGGGCAACCTCATCAATACCCTTCTGGGTGATAACAACATTCGCGCCTATCTCCGCTAGTTTATCAACGTAGGACTTCAGTATATTGGACTCCTCCTCAAGGAATCCCTTTATCTGCTGTGGTGATGATACCGAGATCTTCGTGGTCCATTCAGGCTTCTCAATCTCAAGTGGTGCATCTAGGACAGCGATCTTAGCGTTAGCAACCCTCTTAGGCATTCCTGGGTGAACAACCTCCTTATCAAGCACAATACCCTGGATTAACTGAGTCTCAAAGAGTGATTGACCCTTCTTCTTCTCAAGCTTAATCCAGTCCAGGTCGAGGTTATACTTATCACCAACCTTTTCAACTGCTATTGCGGATGCCTCAACGGCAATCTTCGCCAGGTAATCCTTAGCCTCAGAAACGATCTTACTGCTTAGGGAGTTCATGGCCACGAGGGCAAGTTGGTTCTTATCCTCAGCATTAATGGGTTTGGCAATTTCATTGGCCACCTGTATTGCGTAGTCCATGGCCTTCTTGTAACCATCAATGATTATTGTTGGGTGAATATTCTCATCAAGCAACTCCTCGGAAAGTTCAAGTAGTCTACCGGCCAGCACAACGGCGGTTGTTGTTCCGTCACCAACCTCCGCATCCTGAGCCTTGGCAACCTCGATGAGTAGCTTAGCCGCTGGATGCTGAACCTCCATCTCCTTCAGTATTGCTGCTCCATCACCGGTTATTGTTACATCTCCAAAGGCATCAATGAGCATCTTATCCATTCCCCTAGGCCCTAGGCTTGTTGATAGTATCTCGGAAATGACCTTGGCGGCCATTATGTTACTCCTCCTTGCGTCTGCACCAGTTGTTCTTTGGGCGCCCTCCTTAAGAACCATCGTTGGTACCCCTCCCCTTTGCTGTGTACCTGTACCGCTACTCATCGGCGAGTCCGTAAAGCACTTCTATAAAAACCTTTCTCAGACAAGAGCGAGTAAAAAATAAGTATCTCAATGCAAGAATTGCTCGATGAACATAGGGCATATATTAATGATGATCCTGGCTATGTCGACCATAATACCATGGGCAGTAGTTAGCTCATACTCCATGGAACCAACACTTGAGGTCGGCGACCTAGTCATAATAACACCACCAGGTAAGCCTTGCAACTCTCTTCTGGGTCATGTAGCCATTTACTACTCGCCATTATATAATGATTATATTGTACATAGGGCTATAGCTATTAGCAACACGCAGGAATGTACGTATATCTTTAAGGGTGATGCAAATCCAGGGGCTGACCCACTTTCTGTACCTTATAGTAATGTCGTCGGTGTTGTAGCTTTCGTAATACCGCAACTAGGTTTCCTAAGTCTTTCATACAGGTCCTTTACTGCCGCTCTATATACATTGGGTCTTGTAATATTTGTGGTCATCCCCGCCTATTTGCTTGATAAATGAATAATGCCTTATAGGGAAAAGGAAAAATGTATTAAGTTACATGATTCAGGGGTGTTTTAATGGGGGAGGGGGTCCAGGACATCACGTCGAAGCTTAACGGACAGGAATACATTAGGGGAAGGGATGGCAAAGTGTTTGTACTTAGGGAGTTTGAATTAAACGATTTAAATGCAGTCGTCATGATAAACAGGAGGGTACTTCCAGAGAATTACCCTGAGTTTTTCTTCGTGGAACACTACAGGAGCTTTCCCAAGGCTTTCATAGTGGCTGAGCTTGATGGTAGGGTCGTGGGTTACATGATGAATAGAGTCGAGTTTGGCTGGAGCTATATCTGGAAGGGCAAGCCGACTAGGAAGGGTCACGTAATATCAATTGGAGTATTACCTGAAGCCAGGAGGTTAGGTGTTGCCTACAACATGATGATTAGGGGCATGAGGGCAATGAAGCACTTCTATAGTGCTGAGGAGGTTTACCTTGAGGTTAGGGTTTCCAATACACCCGCCATTAATCTTTACAAGAAATTGAATTATAAAATAGTCAATTTATTAAAGGGTTATTATCACGATGGTGAGGACGCGTACATAATGGCAAGGTCACTCGAGGATTTTTGAATAGAAACAATACAAAGGAATTACTCGCCAAACTTCTCAAGGGTACCCAAGTAATTGGCTATAATATTCATAACATCAATACCCCTAATCCTATTCCAAAAACCCCTGGCGCAAGTCCTCTCGCTAAATTGAGTAATGTCATCTTTCATAACATCGGGACCCCATGCCATGAATGGAACCGGGTCACCAGTATGATCCTTAACAACAATGGGCGTTGCATGATCACAGGTAATAAATATATACGTATCACCCGGCGCCTCCTCAAGGAAACTCCTCATCCCAGCATCAACCCTCTCCATGATCATTACCTTACCCCTGGCATCACCATCATGCGACATGGAATCCGTGGACTTCACATGTACAAAAACAAAGTTGTAATTACCCAAGGCCTTGGCGGCGGTTTGGAATGCAGCCATGAAATCATCATCCTTAGAACCAATATAATTATTAACATTGATAGCATCCATACCAAGCGCCCTGCCAATACCCCTTATTAATGCAACACCAGCAATTATCGCCGGCTTGATCCTGTACCTGGAGCTTAATGGCTCGAAATTCCTCATGGAACCAGCGCCCCTAAGGAGAACCATGTTTATTGGACCCCTTCCCTCTCTGGTTCTTCTCTCATTAAATTCAGCCCTGCTTAGTTTCTCATAAACAAGCTTTGTGAATTCATTAATGAATTCAGCCGTAACCTTCGCATCATTGCTTAAGGCCCTAGCCTCAGAAACCTTGGCGCCAACGGCATGTGGATCAGTATCACTAACATGCGGCGAGACTCCACCTCTTAGGACGAGAACACCCCTATGCTCAACTGTCTGCTTGTAAATGGCATCAATGCCGTACTTACCCTTTAATATCGGTAATACCTCGTTATTTACCACATTCTCTATCTCCCTTACCTCACCGGGATCTATATACCTACCACCCCTCCTGTCAACAACAATTAAATCACTATTAACAGTGGCTACGTTAGTCCTAAACGCAACATCACCAGGACTAAGCATCAAACCAGCACCCAACGCCTCAAGCGGGCCCCTACCGGGGTAGTACTTATACGGATCATAGCCAAAAATCGCCAAGTGAGCCGTATCACTGCCCGGTCTAATACCTGGTGAAATAACGTCCATAAGACCGCATGAACCCTCAGCAGCTAGCCTATCAATTGTCGGCTTAACCGCAACCTCAAGCGGGGTCTTTCCACCGAGTTCCTTAACCGGCCTATCAGCACAGCCATCCAGGATCACCAATAGTGCCCTTGGCATGTGAACAATGATACTAGGAGCATTAAAAGTATTTGCCTCATGTTAAAATCTAACTACGATCAAGCGCCTCATCGATCCACCTAAAGTAATCACTAAAACCACCTACTATTAGCAGTGCGATAATTTTAGGAACCTTATACGGATGCCCCTCTCTAATGTGCCTCATCAATCCATCAAGCTTGTCCCTCCTAGACTTAATAATGAGCAGTGTCTCATCATCCTCCCCAACCTCACCCTTCCAATAGTAAATGCTTCTCAAGCCATCAACGACATTGATGCATGCTGCCAATTTATTATTAATGAGTTATCTTGCTATTTCAATACCAGCATCCTCACTGGATACCATAACCAGTACAACAATGTATTTCATCTTGCCCATGGACACGCCATGATTTACTGCCCAATCTACTAAAGCATTACTGCATCGTTGGTACGTGTAATAAGTAATGCAATTATTGATAATGCTTAAAATGAAGAAGGCTTACCATCACCTTTGATGGAGTACATAAGTCTCGGCAGGACTGGTCTCAGGATTTCAAGTATTGGGCTTGGTGCGTGGCAGTTCGGCGGTGATGCTTGGGGACCCTATGAGTATGGCATCGCCAAGGAGGTTATTACTAAGGCCGTTGAGCTCGGTGTAAACTTTATAGATACGGCAGCC
>DAJV01000038.1:0-987 GCA_002496475.1 Vulcanisaeta sp. UBA163
GGGCAAGTTAATAGTTGCCCTGCCCGGCTCGCCAGATGGTGTAAGGACTGGCCTTGAGATAATACTCCAGGAACTACCCCACATACTCTACATAATTAGGTCATGACCAGAGTCTTAGTATTTTTAAATCCATTACTCTATTATAATGAATAATAATGCATATTCTGCACTAACCATATTAATATAGCATCTTAACATTACAATCAGTTAACGACGCCACTACTAGCCATAATACTCCTCGCAGGTTCAGGACTAATGATTTACTACACCCACGAGAATTATAAGTATGTAAATGCGTGCCTACTCGGCATATTCCACTGTGAGCGTTTCAACTTCATAGTGCCGAGGAGGATTAGACTACTGTTAGCTGCCAGTGCAGCTGTTGTCCTATTCCTAATAGGACTCCTACTAATAATGGATGTACTAATGACTGCCTTGGCCTTATCAATCATTGGCCTACTAATCGGTATTTACGGCATATACCTACGGGTGAGCCATAATTCATACTGCATGTATTACCTAACGACAGACGCAATACTCCTCTTAACCGCTTTACTAATTATAATTAACCCATGACACTTTAACCCATAAAACTCGAAGTAATGTGCTCCTATGATTAGGCGGGATGAAGGATTTAATAACGGCGATATTCGGTGTGGTGGGTACGGTATCGATATTATTTAACTTCCCAGAATATGATGCAGTTGCACTGGTGATCCTGGTATCATTATTGGTATCGATATATGGCCTTAAGGTAAGATTCATTGTAATACCCACACTACTCGTGGCTTCCTGCGTCACCTTAATAGTTGCACTAATGACCTAGGTATATTGGAATTACTTATAAATTGTGTTTATTCTATTTACTTGTATGGCGAGGGTTCACTATGATGGTTCCTTCGAGGTTAATAAGCCCAGGGACGTGGTTTATAACTTCCTCATCGACCCAAGGAACATAGCCTCAATAATACCTGGTGTTGAGTCCGT
>DAJV01000038.1:1028-25407 GCA_002496475.1 Vulcanisaeta sp. UBA163
CGTGAATATAACGGCTAGGTTCGCCGAGAAGAAGCCGCCGGAGGGCGCCAAGGTTATTGGTAGGGGTTCGGGCATGCAGAGTACGATGGATTTCGAGATAGGCTTTAGACTTGAGGAGCCGAGTCCAGGGAGGACTAGGGTTAATTGGTACTTCGATGGAAGCATAGGTGGTTTAATAGGATCAATGGGAGCCAGGGTACTAGACCCAGTGGCTCAGAGGATAGTCCAGGATAGTGTAGAGAGACTGAGACAGAAATTATCGTAATTAACCCAGTAATAACGGTTGTGAAAAACCTAAAAATTTATTAACTCATTCATAACTCGGTCTTGATAGGTATGAGCCTAATACTGAAGCCTAAGGAGTCGGCTTTACAAAAGCCGCACTTGAACCTAGCGGTTATAGGGCATGTGGACCATGGTAAATCAACGCTGGTAGGTCACCTACTGGTGATTACTGGTTATGTTGATGAGAAGGGCTTCAAGGAACTTGAGGAGCAGGCCAAGAAGATGGGTAAGGAGGACTTCGTATATGCCTGGGTAACCGATAGGCTTAGGGAGGAGAGGGAGAGGGGTGTCACCATTGAGGCAATGCACGTGGGCTTTGAGACGCAGAAGTACTTCATAACAATCATAGACCTGCCAGGGCACAGGGACTTCGTGAAGAACATGATAGTTGGCGCAAGCCAGGCAGACGCCGCCATGCTGGTTGTCTCAGCAAGGCCCGGCGAATTCGAGACAGGAATAGGCCCACAGGGACAGACCAGGGAGCACCTGTTCCTAGCCGCTACGTTGGGTATTAGGCAGGTAATAGTTGCTGTTAATAAGATGGACGTAGTTAACTACGACCAGAAGAGGTATGAGCAGATTAAGGCGGAGATTGGTAAGTTCATGAAGTTGCTCGGTTATGACCCATCTAAGATACCCTTCATACCGGTCAGTGCATTGAGGGGTGACAACATAAAGGAGAAGAGTAGCAACATGCCCTGGTACAACGGCACAACACTGATAGAGGCGCTGGATGCCATACAACCACCACCAAGGCCAACTGATAAGCCATTCAGGATGCCAATACAAGACGTATACACAGTGACTGGGGCTGGTACAGTGGTTGTTGGTAGGATCGAGACTGGAGTATTGAAGGCTGGTGATAGGGTCGTCGTCATGCCGCCCGCTAAGGTCGGTGATGTTAGGAGTATTGAGACACACCACATGAAGTTAGAACAGGCACAGCCAGGGGATAACGTTGGTATTAATGTGAGAGGTATTGAGAAGGATGATGTGAAGAGAGGTGACGTGATTGGTCACCTGGCTAACCCACCAACGGTTGCTGAGGAGATTGTGGCTAGATTGGCAGTGCTATGGCACCCAACGGCGGTGGGCCCTGGCTATACACCGGTGCTCCATGTGCATACGGCCACGGTGCCAGCGCAGATAATTGAAATAATCGCCAGGCTAGATCCAAGGACTGGTCAGACAGTGGAGCAGAAGCCTCAATTTGTTAAGCAGGGTGATGTTGCTGTTGTTAGATTGAAGCCTCTTAAGGATGTGGTTGTGGAGAAGTACAGTGACTTCCCGGGGCTTGGTAGGTTCGCCCTAAGGGATATGGGCAGGACAATAGCGGCTGGGCAGATAATTGAGATTAAGCCAAAGAAGGTTGAAATTAAGGCGTGATGATTAATGCCGAGAAAGGCGCGAATACGCATTTGGGGAACAGACAGCAAGCAGGTTGATAACCTAGCCAGTGAAATAGTGGGCGTAGCCAAGAAACTAGGCGTCAAGGTCTCAGGGCCAATACCACTACCCAGGAGAAGATTACTGGTCACTGTTAGGAGGGCACCAAGTGGTCAGGGATATCACACATTCGATCATTGGGAGATGAGGATTTATAAGCGATTAATCGACATAGATGCTGACGAAAGGGCCATTAGGCAGTTAATGAGGATGAGAGTCCCCGAGAACATAAAAATAGAGATAGAACTAGTTGATTAGTATTCCTTCTCAGGAAGGACTTAACCTCTCCAAAATTCAAACCCGACCAATCCATATTCATTCAATTATTGCAAAACCATTTAATAATTTCAGCCCTCAGCCTATCGTCATAGCGAAGTGCTAAGCGGGCTCTAATCTCATCATCTACTTAACTATGTACTAAAGGTAAAAAGTCTTTTCCCGAATAATAGGTTTGTGTTAATAAGTACATTCTTCGTTATTCATGTAGAACCGATTCTTCATCACTCAGTGAACTCGGTATTCATCAATCGTAATCCTTTTATGGCTTCTCATATTATTGCCTTTATATGGTGAGGCTGTTTAGGTTAGGTAATGGATTAACGGTAATTACCCACTACATGCCTGTTAATGTTATTGCAATTTATGCCCTCTACAATGTTGGTGCAAAGAATGAGTATCCAGGCATATTCGGAGGCTCACACTTAGTTGAGCACATGCTCTTTAGGAGGATTGAGGGCTTGAAAGGTAGCGTTGATGAGCTCGTGGAAGGCGTTGGTGGATACTTCAATGGGTTCACGAATTACGACTATACAGCTTACGTTGAGGTCCTGCCCATTGAGCATGCCGAGTTAGGTTTTGAGATTGAGAGCAAGAGAATGACTAACGCGGTGTTTGACCCAGAAGAGTTTGAGCTGGAGAGGAGGATTGTACTTAGTGAGTTTGACATGAATGAGAATGACCCAGACTTTAGGCTTATGTATAGGGCATCAATGATTGCCTGGGACACGCACCCATACCGCTATGCGGTCATTGGGTTGAGGAGTGACTTGAATAAGGTCTCTAGGGATGAGTTGTATAGGTATTATAGGCGTTACTACAATCCAGGCAATGTGGTATTGGTTATAGTCGGTGGGTTAAGTGAGGACAAGGCGGCGGATCTGGTAAATAGGTACTTCAGTAATATAGAACCTGGTGTTGGATCGGGGGTCATAAGTCCTTGGGATGATGGATTTCAGGGAAAGGCAATGATCGAACTAAAAGCATTAAGCAGCGAGACCTCCAGGTCACTAATTGCATTTAAAGTTCCTGGGGCATACAATACCGAGGAACTAGGGAGGTTAATATTGATGGATTTTGTGGTTTCCGGCGATAGGTCATTTGCATATGGCTTAACCAGTAGGGAGCCCATGGCTGTGCCTAGATCAGCAAGACTCTACAGGCTTGTTGAGGAGGGGTTGGGTGATGCTATTTATAGTTATTACGAGGTAACTTACATGAATAATCTATACTCAATAATTGTTTATAACGTTAAGGATCCCGATAAGGTGATTACGAGGGTTGAGGAATTAATAATGGAAAGACCGAGCAATGATGAGTTGAGTTTTGCGAGGGAAAGGATAATGGCTAGGCTATCATTCTCCATGGACTCACCAAGTAAGTTGGCCCAGGTATATGGATTATCTCAATTATTCATGAATGACCCAGGTAAATTAACCTCCGTGATTGAGGGAGCCACGAAATTAGGCACTAATGATTATGCAGAGTTTGTGAATAAGGTATTAAAGACGTCAATATCTGTGATCTACAGGTGATGGTAATGGTAAATAAATTGTTCATTAATTCACCAGTTAAGGATGTAATAATGCTCGATATTAAACTAAACCTAGGTTCATTACAGGAACCTCACCCTGGTATTGCGAATGTTTTAATGCCATTATGGAGGATGAGTAATTACGCTAAGGAATTAGAGAGGATTGGCGCATCATTCTCATTTGAGAAGGGACTAGATGCACTAGCACTTAGGGTTAAGAGTAGGTACTCAATCATCAATAAGGTTATGAAGCTCATTGAGGAAATGCTCCTAACCCCAGTCATTGATAGACTTAGTGATGCCATTAGGGAGGCAAGGACAAGCATAGGTATTAATAGGGAGGATACTGCGGTCAGGTCAGTCGCTGAGGCGTTGAGGATACTGTTTGGTGACCACCCATACTCTAGGCATCCGCTTGCCTATGATTATAAAATCAATTATGTGACAAGGGATGATGTTAAAAACGCCATTGATGCACTGAGGGTATTATCATTAACTGCCGTAGCCCCCGAGGATACCGTGGATATTAACCTGCCATACGCAAACTACGTCAAGGTACCCATCAGTAGGTTTGGAAGTGGTGATGTTGATATTAAACTTGAGGGCAAGGTGCAGGCCACAATAACCATTGCATACCCAAGCTATGAAATTACAAATCTAGAGGGCTCCTTTAGGGTTACCGTGATGAATACCGTGCTCGGGGGCATGGGCTTAATATCACGGCTTTACAGGAAGGTTAGGGTAGAGAAGGGGTTAGCCTACTATGCCTACTCCATGTATTGGCCGTTGGGTAGTTCAGGGATACTCATCGCAATGGCTGGTGTGCGTAGGGATACCCTTAAGGAGGCCCTCGATGTTATGCTTAACACAATAAGCGACCTAACGATTTCAGAGGAAGAGTTAAGCATGGCTGTTAAGAATAGGGTGGGTAGGCTTAAGGTTACTGGTGAGTCGCCTGAGGGCTCAGCAATGCTTTACTCAGTAATACCGACCTATGGCTTACCCACTGATTATTACGATAAATACATTAATTACATAAGTAGGTTGAGGCCCGAGGATGTGTCAAGGGAATTGAGGAATTTATCAAAACAAGTCATCGCCGTGGTTGGCTAATTATAACGCATCTAAGGCGTACTTAAAGTCTCGCCTTTCAAGGTAGGACGACCCACTTAGGGTAAGGCTTATTAATACATAGGGCTTAGAATGATCGTGAATTCCTTAAACCGGTACTTAGGAAACCAAGTAAAATTGCGCTCGCTTACTCAGGGGGTCTCGATACCACAGTAGCCATTCACTGGCTCAAGGAGAGGTTTAATGCCGAGGTTATAACGGTTACGGTGGATGTTGGGCAGGATGATGATTTCAAGGACATTGAGGAGAGGGCGTATAATACCGGAGCCATTAAGCACTACACCATTGATGCAAAGAGGGATTTTGCCGAGGGGCCCATAGCAATGGCAATAATGACCAACGCCCTTTATGAGGATAAGTACCCACTGGGGACTGCACTGGCTAGACCATTAATTGCTGAGAAAATCATTGAGGTGGCTAAAAGGGAGGGTTGCGATGCCGTGGCTCATGGATCCACGTCCAAGGGCAATGACCAAGTCAGGTTCAATGAGGCATTGATGGCGTTGGCGTCGGACCTCATGATAATAGAGCCAGCGAAGATCTGGGAAATGAATAGGGCTGAGGAGGTTGAGTATGCCAGGAAACACGGCATACCAATACCCAATATACATAGTAGGTTTAGTATTGATGATAATCTGTGGTCAAGGAGCATAGAGGGCCATGAAACTGATGACCCTAGTGCTGAAGTCCCTGAGGACGCCTTCAAGTGGACGGTACCACCTGAGAAGGTCAGCGAACCATTGATTCTTGAGATTGAGTTTAGGAAGGGCCTGCCCGTGGCTGTCAATGGCGAGAAGATGGACCTTGTCAGCTTGATATCACTCCTTAATAAGGTGGTTGGTGCGCATGGTTTCGGTAGGATTGATCACATTGAGAATAGGGTTGTTGGTTTTAAGTCCAGGGAGGTCTACGAGGCGCCAGCCGCATTAACACTTATTGAGACACATAGGGACTTGGAGAAACTAGTCTATACGCCACTTGAGTATAGGTTCAAGAGGTTTGTCGATCAGGAATGGACTGACCTGGTTTATGGTGGTTTATGGCATGAGCCACTGCGTGAGGAACTTAGCGAATTCACAAAGTCCATGAATAGGTGGGTTGATGGTGTAGTTAAGGTTAAGGTTTTTGGCGGCTTAACGATCATTGGTAGGGAGAGCCCATACGCAAGCTATAGTAAGGACCTTGTTGACTACGTCAGTGGTTGGTACCCAAGTGAGGAGGAGGCCAGGGGCTTCATAAGGATGCACGTACTACACTCACTAACAGCCTATAGGGCTAGGCATAAGGCCTAGGGAGGCAGAGGCTATTGTTAAAAAGTCCTCAGTTAAAAATACATCAATATGGGCTCCTCAGAGGTCAGGACTACGCATGTGGGTAGTTTACCAAGGCCGTCAAACCTAGCTCCTCAGGACCTAGACAGGGCCATTGAGGACGTGGTCAGGATGCAGGTTGAGATTGGGCTTGATGAGGTTAATGATGGTGAGTATAGGCGTCAGTCATTCATCAGTGACTTAACGGAGCTGCCAGGTTTTGGCACCACAGAACTTTATTGGGAGAATTCAGCTGGCGATAGGAGGTTCATACCCGTAATACTAAAGACCATTGAGTACGACCCAAACAAACCAATACTGGCTAGGGAAGTTGAGGGAATCAAGAGGGCCCTTGAGAAGATCGGCGTTATGAGGAGGATTAAGGTGACAATACTCGCACCAAGTTTTATGGCCAGGGTTTACCCAGACCCAGACTGGATACCAGCAAGGCCTAGGGAACTCATTGATAAGTACCGCCAACAGGTTAGGCAGTATTACCCAACAATTGATGATTACCTGGATGATGTTAAGAGGATAATAATTAATGAAGTCAGGGCTGCGCTTGACGCCGGCGCTGACGTTATTCAATTTGATGCACCAGATATACTGCAATTCGATGTTTACGGTGAGTATAACCCGGATAAGAGTAAGGCTAGGGGGCGCGTTGGGAGGGCCGTGGAGTTAAACAATGAGGTTCTCTCTAAGTTACCTGCCAAGCACCTTGAGGTTCACTCCTGCTGGGGAAACTTCAATAACTCCCAATTCAACACACTTGGTCATTATGACGATGCATTGCCCGAACTCTATGACTTGAAGGCGGGTATTCTCGGGCCCTTTGAGGTCTTTGATGGTATTAGGGATTTTGAGGAACTAAGGTATTTTAAGCAATACGCGGTACCCAAGGACAAGAAGCTGGCGCTTGGCATAGTTAGTGTTAAATCAAGGAACGTGGAACCGGTGGAAGTAATTAGGAAAAGGTACGAGGCAGCCCTGGAAATCGTCAATGGAGACCCAAACAAACTAATCATAGCGCCAGGATGTGGATTCGCATCAAGCG
This sequence comes from Vulcanisaeta sp. UBA163, assembly GCA_002496475.1. Classification (GTDB taxonomy): domain Archaea; phylum Thermoproteota; class Thermoprotei; order Thermoproteales; family Thermocladiaceae; genus Vulcanisaeta. The sequence continues at coordinate 8,068 of DAJV01000038.1, forward strand.
CAACAAACCCGGTGCAGACCCCCGAGTCCGCACGACGTAAATTAAGAAATATGGTACTCGCGGTAAAGGTTTCTCAATAATCTTTTCTCATTGCTAAAAACATGTTAAAACACTAGGATAGGCTTATTAATCCTCATCTTCAGCAGGGATCAGTATAATGAACCCGTCCCTGAAAGGCCCTTGATCCCTATGAGGGATTACGAAGCCGCCAGGAGGGATGCTCTACGTGGCATTGGTCAATGAAATCCTTAAAACGTAATCCAGGTCTTAATCTCCGTGTACCGCAGGGAATTACTTGGGACTGGGAATGTCGATAAAATAGGTTACACTTCATCGGTTATTGATGACGCTGAGATTTTTAGGTACGTGGTGATTACACTCATTACACATGTTAATGAGCTTGAGAGGGTTGGGGTTCTGAAGGATGATGTGGCTGGGAATATTAGGGATGCGCTTAGGGATATTTGGCGCAGTGGTTATGAACCAGGTAGGCTTGTTGGCTATGAGGATGTCCATGAATATGTCGAGGCCGAGTTAATCAAGAGGTTGGGTAGCGTCGGTGGTTGGATTGGCATTGGTAGGTCCAGGAATGATCACGTGACCACTGCAATTAGGCTTAGGCTTAGGAGAGCATTACTTGAACTGGCATTACTTGTGTTAAGGCTTAGGGAGGTTGTTCTTAATAAGGCTGTTGAGGAGCATGATAAGGTAATCATTGGTTCAACCCATAGGCAACCGGCCCAGGTAACTACGCTGGGTCACTATATGCTTTATCTAGATAGCTTATCAGGGGATTTCCTTAGTGAATTAATGCACGTGTTTGAATTGGTAAATAAGTCACCACTGGGCTCGGGCCCGCTTGCCGGTACCATGGTCAGTATTGATAGGCTTAGGGAGGCTAGGGAATTGGGCTTTGACGGTGTTGTTGATAATACGATATACGCAACGGGTTCTAGGTACTTCGTCATATCAGCGGCTTCGGTAATCGTTAATTACCTTGCGGAGGTTGGCAGGTTCATAAATAACCTCGAAATGTGGCTAATGCCGCAGTTGAATTACGTAAGTGCTGACCCCAGTCACCTGGCCACGAGTAGTATTATGCCCCATAAGAGGAATCCAGCCACCCTTGAGGTTTTTAGGGCTAGGATTGGGGAAGCCGTGGGTCACCTAATGGCTATGTACTCAATACTTAGGCCCGTAGAATCTGGTTATCAACTTGATCTCCAGGAGTTAACCAGGCATTTGTGGTCTATCATTAGGATTGCCAGTGAGGGTATCTCGATATTTACGGATTTCATAAATAGCGTTAAGGTTAATGATGAGGGAGTTGGAGAATCCTTAAATAAGTACGTCGTCACGGCCGCCGAGTACGCGGAGGTGGTGGCAATGAGGGAGGGGAGACCGTTTAGGGATGTGTATAATGAGGTAGCTAGGAGATTAAGGAGTGGTGCTAGGGTTGGCCTTGACGTGGGTGATGCACTGATGAAGCCTGTGCTCGGTTCATCAAATCCAAGCCTAATTACTGAGTATGCAAGGGCTAGGCTTAATGAAGTAAGGGAGTTAACGGAAAAGGTGAGTTCAATCATTAATAAGCTTAATGACGTTGAGAATAGGCTACTTATTACCTAATTAAGTTCGCTCTCCAGTAATTCCTCAATTACATACTTTCCGCCGCTCATTAACCATTCAAAGGCCTTTGTTAACTCAAGCCCGAGACTTGGGTGTAGGATTATTGGTGTTGCCGTGTCTGCCGCAAGTCTACGTGTTGCGTAGTCCACATCCCTAGTATCTCCTCCAGTGATTAGTATGTCTACGGATCCCTGCTTAAGCATTTCCCTGGTACTCTTCGTATCATCCAGGACAATAAGCCACTTACTTAGATGATTCCTTATTTCATCAATGTCCTTTACGAATTCCTCATCATACGTATAAACCAGGGCGTTTTTACTGGGTATTCTTGACGGTGTTGTTGAAAGCCACGCCTTTAATAATGCCTCCTCAAGGGACATACCGCTGGATGCAACCTCGCCTGTACTATACATAACGGGTCCAAGCCTTGGGTATGAACCCCTGACCCTACTCCAGGCGAATTGGCTTGCTTTAACCCACCAACGCCTTGGTCTAAGTACCATGAAGTCCCTATCCATGTTTAGCCCATGTAGTGCAGCCTTCACTGATAGGTTCATTAGGTTAACCCCAGTTGCCTTGCTGGTGAATGGCATTGACCTACTGGCCCTAATGTTAGCCTCTATAATGTATAGCCTATCCCTAGCTATGAATTGTATGTTGAATGGGCCAACAATACCTAATGCCCTGGCTAACCTAAGGGCAGCCTCAGTCATCTTGGTTTTCCATGCATCATCAAGCCTATAGTCAAGTCCCCTTGGTGGTATAACCATCGTGCTATCACCAGAGTGTACACCAGGTGGTTCTATGTGCTCCACAGGCACCACTATGATTGACTTACCGTCACTGACGCCATCAACCTCAGTCTCTACGCCATCACCAATGAACTTAGACACAACGACAGGGTGTTCGGGGCTTATCCTAGCCGCCTTATTAACGTAATTAAGTAATTCCTGCCTATTCCCCGCGATGCCCATGTAGGTACCGCCAAGTACGTAGCTGGGCCTCACTATGACTGGGTAGTCCAGCCACCTCTCAATGAGCCCTATTAATTCCTCAATTGTTGATGCATAAGCCCAGGGTGGTTGATCAAGACCTAGTTCATCAAGTAGTTTCGAGAACTTGGACCTGTCCTCCGCTAAATCCACGGACTCGGGGCTTGTACCCAATATCCTAGTGCCATTGCCTAGCCAGGACCTGGCTTTACCATAGAGCCTTTGCCCAATTTGGCCACCGGCCCATAGCACAACGAATTTAGGACTCTCCTTGATCAAAATATTACTCAGTATTTCCGGGGTTAATTGATCGAAGAATAACTTATCAGCGAAATCCCAGTCGGTGGACACAGTCTCAGGATTATAATTAAGAACCCCAGTCCTATAGCCAAGTTTCTTGAGCATTAGGGCGGTATTGACCACTGACCAATCGAACTCAACACTAACCCCGATTCTGAAGACCCCGGCTCCCGCGATCACCGCATCCACGTTAGGCCCCGTATTATCATCAGTATCACCACCATGTGTTAAGTATAGGTAATTAGTAGCAGCAGGCCACTCGCCGGCAAGTGTGTCAATTTGCTTAATGACAGGTTGCCTCTTCAATGGCTCATCACTAAGTATCCTCCTTAATTGTTCCTCACTGAAGCCAAGTACGTAAGCCTCCTCAAGTGGTGATAATTCACCCCTCCTTAACCCCTCGTAAAAATCAACAATCCTCTTAATGGAATAGAGGAAGAATCTATCAACACCTGTCCACTCATTGATATCATCAACCGAGAACCCCTCCCTAAGGAGTACGGCGGCGTATAGGAACCAGTAGGGCCTTCTCTCCCTAACCATCCTAATAGCCTCCTCAACGCTTGCCTCGTTATAAATCCTGCCACCCACGAGACCAGGTTCGCCAATGTCAAGCATCCTAACGGCCTTTTGCCAAGCCTCCTCAAGAGTCCTGCCAATGCCCATGACCTCACCAATACTCATCATCTCCGGGCCCAGGGGTTCATCAACACCGAACCTATCGTTTTCCCACCTCGGAATCTTCACAACTACGTAGTCCAGGCTTGGTTCGAAGGCAGCTACGGTCTTACCGGTCACCTTATTAATCAACTCACTTAATCTATAACCAAGCGTTAACTTAGCCGCTATATAAGCCAGGGGATACCCCGAGGCCTTGCTGGCCAGGGCGCTTGACCTACTCATCCTTGGGTTTGTCTCTATTACATACATCTCCTGGCCCCTGGGATTAATTGCGACCTGGACATTGCACTCACCAACTAGGTTTATGGCTCTTGCCACACCTATTGACATTAACCTGGCCCTTTGATACTCATCATTTGTTAGTGTTAGGCAGGGAGCAACAACCACAGAGTCCCCGGTGTGAATGCCCATTGGGTCGATGTTCTCCATGCATACCACGGCAACGGACTCGCCATGCTGATCCCTCATGATCTCAAACTCAATCTCCTTCCAACCGCCTATGTACTTCTCGACAAGGACTTCCTTAATCTCACTCATGGCCAGGGACTTGTGATACTTACTGATTAGTTCGTCGTCATTATGGGCAACAAAGGCCCCTGCACCACCCAAGTTGAAGGACACTCTGACAAGTACGGGGTAACCCAATTCCCTGGCTGCTGATAATGCTTCATTAAGTGAGTACGTGGTTTTTGAGGGTAATACGGGTATTTCGTACTTATTCATTAAGTCCTTAAACAACTGCCTGCTCAAGGCTGACCTAATGCCCTCTATTGGCGTTCCAAGGACCTTAATGCCATACTTCCTAATTATGCCCATGTCACTCAGGTTAATGCACGCCGACAGTGCCGTTTGCCCGCCAAAACCGCAGGCAATCGCATCAGGTCTTTCCCTATCGATTACCATCGTCAGAAACTCAGGCCTTATTGGCACTAGGTAGACTTTATCGGCAAATACATGTGTTGTCTGCACAGTGGCCACGTTGGGGTTAACGAGAATCGTCGTTAGGCCCTCCTCCCTGTATGCCTTGAGTGCCTGTATTCCGGAGTAATCGAATTCAGCAGCCTCGGCTATTTTAATTGGGCCACTACCGATGATAAGTACCCTCCTAATGTCCATGGTTAGTCACCATCTTGGCGAATTCGTCGAAGATCCACGCCGTGTCGAGAGGCCCGGGCCTAGACTCCGGGTGGAATTGTGTTGTTAGTATTGGTAGTCTCTCATGCATTAAGCCCTCTACTGTGTCGTCATCCGGCTGCACAGCCCACACCCTAAAGCCAGTACCCCTGACTGACTGTGGGTCCACTGCATAGCCGTGGTTATGTGTGGTTATGTAAACCCTATTCCTAATAAGGTCCAGTACTGGTTTGTTTATTGCCCTATGTCCGTACCTCATTTTCTGTATCCTGGCCCCAATGCCAAGGGCTATTACCTGGTGCCCTAGGCATATTCCGAGGGTTGGCTTTCTATCTCTAATAATATCAGTAACCACATCACTCAGGTAGGTCAGTAGGTTTGGATTACCTGGGCCATTGCTTAGGAGTATCCCATCACAGTCACTTAGGGCATTCTTCCACATGTGGCATGGGTACCTAACAACCCTGAAACCCCTCCTTAGTAGGTTCCTTACAATGCTCATCTTCACGCCGCAATCAATTATCCCAATGCATGGTGAGTCATCATCACCGTAGGAAATCACGCTCCTAGGCGTAACTAATCTCGTGAAGTCAATATCATCATACCTAGGCGCATCCCTAAGGATCCTAATCGCCCTGTCTATGCTGTCTGCTATGGCGCCCATCATTACGCCAACCTCCCTCAACTTAATGGTCAACGCCCTTGTATCAATCCTATAAATACCCGGAATCCCCTCCTTACTGAACCACTCGCTTAGGCTCATGATTGATGTGTAGTGGCTCGGCATTGTTAGGTCAAAAATCACAGCCCCATTGACCTGAATGGAATCACTCTCCCATTGTTCAGGCGACACACCATAATTACCCATTAATGGGCTTGTGAACACTAGTATTTGACCTTTATATGACGGGTCTGTTAGGGACTCAGGATAGCCAACATTAGCTGTTGTAAATACAATTTCCCCAACCGTTTCATTATCAGCGCCAAAGGCGTACCCACGATACACACTCCCATCCTGTAAAACTAAGTAACGTGCCCTCAAACCGAATCATTCAGGGGACTTATTATAAATATCTTATAAGCTTTGCTCTTAGGACTTTTATATCACGGTGATGAATACATAAAGTATATATACTTGATAAAAAGAAAATACTGATGCGTGGTTTCTCGCAATCAATAACGTACCTGAGGGAGAGCCCCACGAGGAGAATCGACGCCATCAGGGAAAGACTAAAACGTGAGAGTAGGGATATCATAAACCTATCCGCTGGGCAACCAGGTCTACCACCACCAATCGAGACAAGGACCCTACTGGCTAAGCAATTGGTTGAGGAAAACAGCATGGAGCTTTACGGGTATACACCGAGCCAGGGCATCCTCGAACTGAGGGAGGCCGTCTCCGAGGATTTGAAAAGATTTGGTGGAATTAATATTGATCCGGGAAATATCGTGATCATCACCGGCGGTCAGGAGGGGATGTTCGCAACATTTATGACAATACTAAACCCAGGTGACGAGGTTATTCTCCTGGATCCTACATACTTCGGTTACAAACCAATAATTGAGTACTTTGGTGGTAGGGTAAAGAGGCTTGGATTGAGAATGGATGATGGGTTTAGAATAGATATTGAGAAACTTAAGGAGTTAGTGACCAGTAAGACCAAGGCACTGGTAGTGGTGTCTCCGGATAATCCAACGGGAAACATAATTGATAGGGATACCGCAAAGGCGATAGCGGACTTGGCAAGGGACGAGGATTTCTGGATAATCTCCGACGAGGCATATAGGACGTTGATCTACGAGGGTGAGCACACGTACATGTATAGATACGCACCAGACAATGTGATCTCAATAAACACGTTCTCGAAGGATCCAGGGATACCAGGCTGGAGGTTGGGCTTCATCTACGGGCCAAGCGATGCAATACCCAAGCTGAAACTTGCGGCTGAGGAAATGACCTACTGCCCACCAGTCATAGCGCAAAAATTCGTTGCCACGTACTTAAGGTCTGAGGTTAGGATGAAGCACATGAAATATATAGTCGAGGAGTACAGGTCAAGGAGGGACGCAGCCATTGAGTCACTAAGGAATTACCTACCAGAGGCTCGCTTCACTGTGCCGAGGGGTTCGATGTTCGTGTTTGCCGATCTGTCGAATTACATCAGGAATTCCGAGAAATTCGCCGAGGTATTGCTTGAGAAGTACAGCGTTACTGTGATTCCCGGTACGTACTTCAGTGATATTTATAAGTCAGCCATTAGGATCTCATTCGTAGTAGAGAACGCTGATAGGATACGCCTCGGTATCAAGAGGATTCATGATGCCATTAATGAGTATGGCAAATCACTCTAGAGAATATACTTAGTACCATTAAAACGTTATGGCAATATTTATAATATTAATATTCAATGGGGTTTATCAATGCTTATTGTGGTTAAGATCGGTGGTTCAGTAATAAGGAAGGGCGTGGATAACCTCATCAAGGAAATACCCACCTTAGTAGGCACTGGTCATAAGGTCGTTCTCGTGCATGGCGGTGGTTACTTCGTGAATGAGTTAATGGAGAAAATGAACCTTAAACCCAGGTTTGTAACGAGCCCCAGTGGGGTAACCAGTAGGTATACGGATCTTGACACGCTCAGGGTCTACGTCATGGGCATGATGTTCCTCAACAAGGACCTGGTGGGTAGATTACAAGGCGTTGGAGTTAATGCCATTGGTCTCTCCGGTGTTGATGCCGGCTTATTGAGGGCTAGGAGGAGGGAGTCCATGATAATAATTGATGAGAGGGGTAGAGAGAGGGTCGTTGATGGTGGTTACACGGGCAAAATAGAGAGTGCTAATAAGGAGTTCATAATGAGGTTGTTGAACGATGGCATTACGCCTGTGGTGGCGCCAATAGCCATGGATAACAGGACTGGCAGTCCATTGAATGTGGACGGCGACCAAGCCCTTGAAGTACTATCCTACTCACTACTTCCTGATTACGCTATTATACTCACTGACGTGGATGGTGTATTAATAAGTGGGAAGGCAGTCAATAAGACAAGCGCCGGCGGGGCTCAGGAATTATTCAAGAACCCTGAGGTTAGGGGCGGCATGAAGAGGAAGGTATACACGGCAGCCCAATTGGCTGGTAAGGGTATATACACAATAATCTCTAATGGTGTTGTTAGTAAGCCAATTACGTCCGCAGTTAATGGCCTTGGTACACACGTGATCCCACCAGGTAATTCCTGAATATATACCGATTCATTAATTTATAAAATTCCCTGCCACCGTAGAGGGCGGCTGCGGGTTCTGCTAAATATAGTAAGGTTAACTAAGGGAAATGAAAAGTGAGTATAGGGATTAAGTATTATGATAAATAAAAGTGGTGTTATAATAAATAAAATGCTTAGCCTAAAGATAATGCTTAAATAGGCTATATTCACGTAAGTATTGATGCCTACAAAGACTTCCTGTCAGGTCTGTGGAGCGGACATAGAAATACCGGATGATGTACTTGATGGTGAGTTAGTGAGTTGCTCAAGCTGCGGCCAGAAGTACCAGGTAACTATTCAGAACGGCTTAATACAGCTAAAGTTAATTAAGGTTGAGGAGGAGGACTGGGGCGAATAATGGTCAAGAGGTGGTTCTGATTGAAGCCATACACTTTCTCTACGACGCCATAAGGCTCGACGAGAAACTCCTAATTCGCGAATTCGATAACCTAGGCGTTAACTATAAGTTGGTTAATGCTGAGGACTTGGTGTTTGAACTTCCTGGAATTAGTAATGCTGGGATAGCCTTCATAAGGACAGTGAGTCAAAGCAGGACACAACTCCTCTCCCAAATGTATGAGGCAATTGGCGGCAGGTCCATCAATCCATTCCTATCCATAACAATAGGCAATAATAAGGCAGTTACCCTAGCAATACTCAGTAGGGTTGGTGTGCCAATACCAAACACAGTAATTACTCTATCGAGTAATTCAGCTATGAAGGCGTTAAGCAGTGTTGGTGTCCCAGCCATTATTAAGCCTGTGCATGGTTCATGGGGTAGACTCGTAAGCCTAGTGGGTAGTGTCGAGGACTTGGGTCTCCTTGCTAGGCATAGAAGTTCCATGGAGAATCCTCAGTACGAAACCTACCTAGTCCAGGAATTCATAAAGAAGCCAGGTAGGGACATTAGGGTAACTGTTGTTGGCGACGAGGCTGTGGCAGCCATATACAGGTATGCCGTTAGTAATGACTGGAGGACCAATACGGCCAGGGGCGGTAAAGCCGAGGCTGTTAAGATTGATCCCGAACTTGAAGACATATGTATCAGGGCAACCAAGGCAATCGGTGCTTACTATGCCGGTGTTGATGCCGTTGAGTCCGATGGTGGTTATAAGATCCTCGAGGTCAACACGGTACCGGAGTTCAAGAATGTGCAGAGGGTCACTGGTGTTAATGTGGCTAGGCAAATAGTGAGACTCGTGATTGATGTTGTTAAGAGGGGTTGATCATGCTTAATAATGAGTCGAAGCTGAAACTATTCATAGAGTCCCTAGGCATATACTCACCCACGGGTGGTGAGCATGAACTCGCCGAGTTCATAACGGAGTTATTAACTATGAATGGTTTTGAGGCCAGGATTGACGATGTTGGCAATGTAATAGCCATCAGGGGTGGTGGTGAACCCACCCTCTGGCTTCACGCGCATATGGATACTGTGCCAGGCTTCATTGAGGTTAGGCGTGAGGGCAATAAGGTAATTGGCAGGGGCGCCAGTGATGATAAAGGCCCATTAATGGCAATGGTATTTGCATTCATGGAAAGTGAGTTGCCGAGGGGCACGCTGGTGCTTACGGCGGTTGTCCATGAGGAGGGCGATAGTCTCGGTACTCAGCACCTGATAATGGGTAACCACGTACCCAGGCCAACTGGCATAATAGTCGGTGAGCCAACTGGCATAAACAAGATAGTCACTAAGTATAGGGGTGGTACTAGGCTTGAGGTTAATGTGAGGACTAGGGGAGGGCACGCGTCAAACCCGGACCTGGATTCCAACTCAATCCTCATTGCAATGAATGTATATAGGGACCTGTGGAATGCCCTAAAGGCCGGCGCGGCCTATGAGAATATCCTGGTGACGCCAACAATCATGAATTGCGGCGAGGCCGAGAACATGATACCGAGTAATTGCAGGCTGGTGCTTGACGTAAGAATACCGCCTGGTAAGACCTGTAGGGATGTTGAGAATGCAATAAATGAGTTAGGGACAAGGTATGGCGGCTCTATAACCATCAATATGAGGCAGTGCACGGAGCCTGTTGAGGTGCCAATAAATAACCTAAGTGCCAGGGCTGTGTCTAGGGCCATAATTAAGGTGCTGAACGAGAGACCCATGCTAGCCAGGAAATGGGGTACGAGTGACATGAATGAGCTAGTCAGGCTCACAAGTAACATAGTTGCCTATGGCCCAGGAGATGGCGCATCCTCCCACTCGCTTGAGGAGTATATTCTTGTTGAGGACTTTCTGAGGGCTGTGGATATATATAAGCAAGTTGTTGTTGAGTTTATGAGTATGTATAGGTAGTTATTGATATAGATTGTTATTTATTATTAAGGGTAAAATTTATAAATTATTTACCTAATGAAGACCTGGGTGGTTCTCATTGAAGCGATCCCTAATCGAAACCAACCGTGGTTCCCTGGAAACAATGAGCAGTTAATACGTTTATTAAGACATGAGGCAGTTGATTATGGGGAGTCAAATGATGTATTTAATGAGACGATCAAGCAGTGGCCATTACCTCCTAGACTGATTATAGATGGCGTTAATATAGATCCTGATCCACCGGAGCATCTTCTCATAACGGACACCACATTTAGGGATGGTCAACAGGCCTTCTATGTTTATTACTCCATTGACAGTGCAACCAGGTTGTTTAGTTTACTCTCTGACCTGGACAATGGTAGCGGCAAAATAACCAGGAGCGAGTTCTTCCTATACACTGATAGAGATAGGAGGTTGGTTAGGGCTATTAGGGGGCTTGATCTTGAGTGGCCGAGGGTGATTGGTTGGGGGAGGGCTAGGATTGAGGATGTTAAGTTGGTTAAGGAGGCCGGCCTTGATGAGATGGTTATGCTAATGTCAATATCAGACATACACATTAAGTACAAGTTCAACTCCACAAGGGATAGGGTAGTTAATAAGTATCTTGAGACTGCCGAGTACGCGTTAAGAGAGGGCATTAAACTCAGGTGTTCCCTTGAGGACGTGACTAGGTCCGATGTTGTCGGCTTCGTAATACCCTTCGTAAAGAAACTACTTAAGCTTAGTGAGAGGTTTGGCACTGATATTGTGATAAAGTTGCCAGATACAACAGGTGTCGGCGTCCCATACCCATTCGCACCACTGCCGTACAGCATCCCCAAACTGGTTTGGGTCCTTAGGAAGATCCTCAACATACCCAGTGAACTCCTTGAGTTTCATGGACATGGTGATTACTACATGGCCGTGTCCAATGCAGTGTCAGCTTGGCTTTACGGTGCGTCAATAAATAACGGTACACTACTCGGCATTGGGGAAAGGGCTGGTAATGTGCCAATAGAGGCACTGGTTATTTGGTACGCTAGATTAAAGGGTTCCTTCGACGGCATGAACCCCAGGGTCATTAGTAGGATAGCTGAGGAATTCAAGTCCCTCAATTATGCGGTACCCAGGTACCAACCACTGGTTGGCGAGAATGCCTTCACCACGGCCGCCGGTATTCATGTTGACGCCCAATTGAAGAACCCGGTAACATACTTATCAATGGATCCTGAAGTAATTGGTCGCAGGGCAAGTATACTCATAGGGCCCTACTCCGGTAAGTCCTCTGTGGAGTATTGGTTGAGGAAACATGGCATAGAACCAAGCCCTGAGTTAGTTGGGACGATGTATGAAAGGATCATGGCTATTTATGATAATGGTTTGAAAATGGAACCTCTAAGTGATGAAGAATTAGAAAGAATCCTTAGTGATATTAGGAATTCTCCGAAAGGACGGTCTTAAGAGCCTTAACCGCCATGTTCATGTCATCATCGGTTATGCAGTACGGCGGCAGTAACCTTACTGTGGTGCCTCCAGCTACGCTCGTTAATAGTCCCATGGGTATCAACCTATCGATGTACGGCTCAGCCCTTTTCTTAAGTTCAATTCCAATCATAAACCCCATGCCCTTAACCCTCAATACTGGCTTTAAACTGCCTAATTCATCTTCAAGAATCTTCATGAATTCCTCACCCATGGTCCTTACTCTACCAGGCACATCCTCATTAAGTAATGTCTCAACTCCCGCCTTAGCCGCAGCCATGACTAATGGATTACCCGCGAAGGTGCTCCCGTGCTCCCCAGGCTCAAATACATCGCCAAGCTCCCTCCTAACTGCGGCAATGCCTATTGGTAACCCACCAGCCACTGATTTACCTGCCGTGAATATGTCGGGCTCTACCCCGTAATTCTCAAAGGCCCAAGTACGCCCAGTCCTGCCAAACCCACTCTGGATCTCATCGAGTATTAGCAAGACATTTTTCTCCCTAGTGACCTGCCTAAGTGCCCTGAGAAACTCAGGCTTAGCCGGGTTCACACCGCCTTCTCCCTGTATTGGTTCGACGATTACGGCCGCCAAGTCCTCCGTGACTAACTTATCTACTTGGTCAATTGCATTGAATGGCGCAAACCTGGTCTTGTATGGCATTGGTTCAAAGGCCTTCCTGTACTTCTCGTTCCCCGTCACTGAGAGCGCGCCCAGGGACCTACCATGGAAAGAATTGAGGAATGCCAGGAACTCAGTCCTCTTACTAACCTTCCTGGCGATCTTCAGGGCAACCTCCACGGCCTCAGTACCACTATTTTGCAGGAATACCTTACCGAAACCGCTTGGCATTATCTTCGTAAATTCCCTAATGAACTCGGCCCTTGCCTCGTTATAGAACGTTAACGATACGGTGAGTATCCTATCCAACTGCTCCCTAATTGCGTTTATTATCCTCGGGTTTCTATGCCCTAGGAACGCCACGCCGAACCCGGTGTGCATGTCAAGATACCTATTATTGTTTGAATCCCAGGTATACTGCATGTAGCCCCTGGTGATATTCAGCGGCTTCTTACTGTAGTACCTAGCCAAGTATTCATCCTCGAACCTAAGTAGGTCATTACTCATCACGTGATCACCTCTTGGCAATATTTAACATATACTCAGCTATTTTACGCGCAATATTGATTCCAGAGGCGTTCATTAGGCCCTTGAACTCAGGTATTGCATTGACCTCATTAACCAAGTAATTACCCTCATCACTATAAAGTAAGTCAACACCCGCATAATCAAGGTCCAAGGCCTTAACGGCCTTAATGGCGGTTTCGTAGGCATCATCATCAAGTTTAATGGTACGTGCAATACCGCCCCTTGCCACATTACTCCTCCAATCACCAGGGCTTGGCTTCCTAATCATTGATGCGACTACCTCATCGCCAATAACAAAGACCCTGTAGTCAGTGCCATCGCCAATGAATGGTTGTACCATGGATATCCTCGAGTATGCATCGCCAAGGGACTTATGCCTAAGCAGGAGGGTTAACTCATCATTATTATTTGCAAGACTCACCAACCTGCCCCATGAACCATGTATAGGCTTTATGACCACCGGGTAACTAATCCCATCGTACTGTGGACTTGTGGAGAACAGGAGCCTTGAGGGAACCACGGAAATGCCTGACCTAGCAAGTATCGCGAGTGCGATTGCCTTGTTCCAGGAATTCTCAATCGCCAGTCCCTTATTTATGGTCGTGACCCCATGGATATTGAGAACGCGGGCGACCAACCCAGCCTTCACGTGACTCATCAATCTCACAAGCACAACGCCTAGGTCCTTGCTTTCATAGTCCAGTCTCAACGACATGTTATCAACATTAACCAAGTTAAAACTTGCATTAAGTTCCCTAAGTTCATTAAGGATTAGTTTTTCCTCAATTCTCATCGTATCATAAAGTATGGAAACCGTTCCATCACTCCCACAGGTTGTTCCCTAAATATGCTATATAAATGTTTCCCCACATAGCAATAACATGCTTATAGCCCTCCTGATAGTAAAGAAAATATTTAATAACCCGAGGACAGCCATGAGCATGGGTGGTTCTCATTGAAGCGGAACCCACGACCAAGCAAGACTTCATGCTTGTGCTCAGTAGGTATGGACCAATAGAGCAGAGAATACACAATGAGTTACTGGGTAGGGGCTTTAGGGTAGGTGTGCTGAATACTATGGAGAGTGAGGTGAGGCGTTACCCTGGGAAGGCCGTGCTTTTCCTTGACGATGTCTTCGAGGCCCTTGTAATTTCGAACCTATTTGATGAAACTTTAAACCCATATGCCGCCTATGCATTGGCGATAAATAGGGCATTGCTGTTTAGGGAATTAAACAACCTGGGTTATCCTACGCCGGATCTAAACGTGGCGCTGAACCCAAATGTGGTTGGTAGGGTCATTAGCGGTATTGGTAAAACCTACATGGCCACACCGGTGGCTTCCCTCGGTCTCGATGGTGTAGTAACCACGTGGGAGGGCGGTAAGTCAGTGGCTGAGCACAGGATATACATGGCAAATCCCCTCGCTAGGATCAACATGCTTATGAAAGCCCCCAGTAAGATCATTAATGCCCAAGTAATTGGTAATAATTGCATGGGATGTGGAAACCTGGAAACCTGGGTCCTTAAACTATCAAGGAGTATTAAGTGCTTGGTATGCACGTATATAATTGGCATTTATGATAGTGAGCCTGTTATCCTAGGCGTGGACCCCAGGGTTGAGTTAACGGCAAACGTCGTGGAGCCCATGGTGAATGCAATAATGAGGTGGTACAATGACGAGTGGTAGGTATAGGACCTGTATTGTTGGGGCCAGTGGCGTCACTGGCGGTGAATTACTTAGGCTTTTGCTTAAACACCCAGGTATTGAGTTAGTCTGCGCAACATCAAGGGAATTCAAGGGCGAATACCTGTTTAGGATTCACCCAAACCTTAGGGGCAGAACCAACCTAACCTTTATTGATTCCACTGTGGATAACGTGCTAAAGAAGGACGTAGACGTAGTATTCCTTGCGCTACCCCACGGGCAAAGCATTGAGTGGGTGCCAAGGCTCTACGAGGCTGGACTAACGGTGATCGACTTATCCGCGGACTTCAGGCTCAAGGACCCAAATGCGTACGTCGAGTGGTACAACTGGGAAAAACCACACCCATACCCAGACCTGCTCAAGAGGACTGTCTATGGTTTACCGGAGCTTCATAGAGAGGAGTTGAAGGGAGCTAAGTTAATAGCCGTACCCGGCTGCATGTCAACAGCATCCATAATATCCCTGGCTCCCGTGGTGAGGGCGAGTCTTGTGGATACGGACAGGATCGTGATTGATGCAAAAATATCCAGCTCAGGCGCTGGCGCACATGCACCGAGACTTGACCTACACCCCTTCAGGACATACGTGATTAGGCCTTATGAGGTTGTTCATCATAGGCACACGGCCGAGATCGAGCAGGAACTAAGCCTGCTAATCAATAGGCAAGTACACGTAGCCTTCACACCACACGCCGTCGATCTAGTCAGGGGTATATTAACCACGACGCATGCATGGTTAACAAGGCCAGTGCAGGAGCCTGACGTGTGGAAGGCCGTGAGGGCAATGTATAACAATGAACCATTTATTAGGATTGTTAAGGATAGGGCGGGCTTCCAGAGGTACCCAGACGTTAAGTACGTGATTGGCTCTAACCTCGTCGACATAGGCTTCGAGATAGATAATAGGCTGGGCAGGCTAGTTGTCCTGGCCGCAATAGACAACCTAATGAAGGGCGCCAGTGGCCAGGCGGTGCAGGCAATGAACGTGGCCCTCGGCTTCCCAGAAACAACCGCACTGGATCAAGCCCCACTATACCCAGTGTAGTGATTGCGTTATTAAATTCAATTCCCAAAACACAATACAGAAGCTTTATAACCTCGGATGGATAAGTTGACTTAAATGGGTTCGCCTCTTTATATGTTTGTATATGAATGTGTGTGAGTGGTCATCGGTTCATCTTTTTGTGTCCCACCCTTCGCTCGGGTTTCATCGGTCATCGGGTGGGTGCCCCGTGACCCAAGGCACGGGGCTAGGGTTTTAAGTGCTTTGAGGTAGATGTTCACCGCTCCAACAGTATCTCTATCAGCTATGAATCCGCATTTTCTACATACTGCTAGTCTATGGATGTATTCTAACTTAGCTCCACATCTAGGACATGTAGATGAGGTATCCCTTGGGTTAACAAACACTATCGGTACATTGTATTCCATAGCTTTAGTAATTATCGCTAACTGTAGCCTTCTATAAGCAAACCTCGATAATTTATCAGCTAGGCTAGGCGATTTTTGAGAAGAGTTAAACCACAACTTCCCAAGGAGTTCGAGAACAATAGCACTCCTGGTTTTCCTTGCCTTCAACACGATGTACTTAGCAAACTTCCTACACCAGTCTATTACTATGTTACTGCCTCTTCCATGAAGTGCCCTGATAATATCTAGCCATTTCCTATTCCTCCTCCAAGCATAGCCATGCCTCTTCTGAACACATTCAGCAAGATGCTTAAGCTTCAACGCCTCGGTAAATCTCGTATCAATTCTTCTGATTCTCCCACCATCATAGATTACTATCTTCCTGAGATTGGTATCTATCGAGATTATGCTCCTTGGTCTATACGGATCATACCCCCATCTGAATGGTATTGATATCCATATCCTTCTTTGCCTATCAATTGATATTATTACCTCGTACCATTTCCTACCTACGAACTTCTCTGTGTATTCTCTACGATGTAGTAGCTTTATCTTGAAGACTCTATTCCTAAGCTTAACTATGATAAGCTGATTCTCTAAGTCCACTCGTGCATCATACTCGTCAAGCCTTACTGTTAGCTTCTTGAGTAAGGGTTTTCCTCCATTGTTTTCTCTAGCTGATTTCACTATTGTTAATGCGTACTTGTATATTTGCTTAGCTTGATGTGCTCTGAAACCTTGCTGTCTAAGCATTCTATAAAACATTTGATGTGCTTGGTTAATCGTTGGTAACTTATCTAGCTCCCATAGGCAGTCAACTATATACTGTACTGCTCTACGTGTAAGATATAGTTCTTCACGTAGTTCCTCAAGAGAACCCTCTATTAGTACCCCTTGTGCCTTAAGGGTTAGCATGTATTCTCCTCGGGGAACCACCCTAACCATATGAGTGGTCAACCCCCTCATCGGCGGCATTACCTGAGGGCTTAATTAATGAGGCTAATTAAGAGGGGGATAGACCTCGTCGACTTGATATCAAGGGCCCTAAACCTAGACCCAAGTGAACGATCCAAGGCCCACCTTGAACTTGCCGAGAGGTTCCTGGTCGAGGGTGTGAACTTGATTGATAGGGATCCTATTCAGGCCAGTGAGGAGTTGTATAAGGCGGCTGGGGAGGCTGTGAAGACCCTGGCCACGGCCCTAGGCCTAGACGAGGCAAGGACGGCCGAGACCCAGGGCAGGTGGACAGCAACACTATTGTTCGACGCGGTGGACTCAATAAGCGCCAAG
>DAJV01000026.1:0-499 GCA_002496475.1 Vulcanisaeta sp. UBA163
TTAACATAGGCTACGGCGCTAATGACCAAGCGTTCCCTAATTCCTTCGAGGACATATCACCAGCCAACGTATATATACCAAACCCATCATCTTCATACATCTATGCACAATTTAATGTTGACTTCGAAAACAGCGTCGTTACAGCTCAGTATCCATGTGCCTATGAGATTTATCAAACAATTTGGGTCGACACTACCTGGGACGTCGTTATTGTCCCACAGTCAAGTGGTACTGTGAATCTCTCTCAATCAAGTCTCCTGTTAAATAATGTAAATGCACCATCAGGCACGTACATAACTGGTATCACGTCATATCAGGTGCCAATAATATGCGGTGGTTCATGAGACAATAATTAATAGTCTTGTTTTGTCATAATTATTAAAAACATAAAATTATTATCATTTATTTACGGGTAATTACTTAATGTATTTTATTAGGTTCTTCATTAAATGGTCAGTAAGATTTTTAAGTATGGTCTGTTTGTTCGGAATTGTGTTGA
>DAJV01000026.1:515-4111 GCA_002496475.1 Vulcanisaeta sp. UBA163
GATGATGTTAGGGAGTTGATTAGGAGCATGAGGGAGAAGTATGGTGATATAATAATAATCCTCGGCCATGGGTGTTGTTCACCAACCGAGCCCCAGGTGTATAGGGTCGGTGACTTCATCATTGGAGGTGACTATGTTGAGGTTGGTAGGGTTGAGGGTGTGCCATTCTACATAGAGCGTAACCTAGCCGAGGCCTACAACGGTTGGGTACTGACGCTTAGGGTTGAGTCGCTTAATGGCGCTGTTGACGATTCATTCTCACTTGATGTCCTTGAGGGCATGAGACTAAGGCTTGGTTTCAAGGCCATGAAGGTTTCACTGACCAGGAATTTAGGCATTTAAGCATGGTTCTTCCTCACTAATTATTTATTGAAGAGGAAGTATTATTTAGGCTTTGTTAAGTCTTTATATGGTAATGATTGACTTTGCATCAGCAAGGAGAAAACTGATCAATTCACTTAGGGATGAGGGTGTGATTAAGAGTGATAAGGTTGAGAGGGCAATGCTTACGGTGCCCCGTGAGGAGTTCCTACCGAGTTATCTGAGACTTTATGCCTATGAGGATACACCACTCGAGGTGATGTATGGGCAAACAATCTCGGCACCACACATGGTGGCCATGATGTGTGAATTACTTGAACTCAAGCCAGGGCTTAGGATTCTCGAGGTTGGTACAGGTACTGGTTACCATACTGCTGTATGTGCTGAGGCAATGGAGAGAACGGGCGCAATATATACAGTTGAATATTATCCAGGACTTGCGCTTTACGCCATTCAGAACTTGGCTAGGTTGGGTTATCTTGGCATGGTCCATGTTACTGTAGGTGATGGATCCAGGGGGTTACCAAGGTATGCACCGTTTGATAGGATACTAATCACAGCCGCTGCCCCTAAGGTACCGCCTAAGTTATTCGAGCAATTATCAAGTGATGGTATAATGGTAATACCAATTGAGGAGAGACTTACGCAAGTGCTCTATGTGGTCACGAAGGAGGGCAATACACTTCATATGAAGCCAGTAACATACGTGTCCTTTGTTAAGATGAGATATGGTGAGGAATAATGCTTAAAATTCGATATTGAAAAATGAATTAGCCAATATGATAAAATTAAGTAGGAATAGAAAAAGATTAATATTATTCACAACATCCTTAGCCGCCTTCCAAACCCCGTACAATTCCACAGTACTATCATTCATAACACCTGTGTTAGGTAAGTATTTCCACGCACCATTGGATGTCTTAATATATGTTCCAATAATTTACTTAATACCATTACCGACATTGATGATAACCCTCGGCAGATTAAGCGATATTTATGGTAGAGTTAGGATGTTTAGGGTAGGCTTCATACTGTTCCTAATAGGCTCAATACTCGGTTCAATAGCACCCAACATTTACGTATTGATAATTGCGTCATTATTGATGGGTTTCGGTTCGTCAATATTGTCCCCGGGTTCTGCGGCGATTGTGAGTCAAGTATTCCCTGAGGGTGAGAGGGGTTTCGCCCTGGGTATAAATGCAATGGCCGTATACCTGGGCCTAACTTCGGCCCCGTTTTTCGGCGGTTTAATAACCCAGTTCCTTGGTTGGAGGTTCGTCTTAATAATAACGACATTACTAACAATGATTGGTTTAGTAATATCCTGGTTTTCAATGGAGGGCATTGAATTGCCTAGGCGTGTAGTTAGGGTTGATTACCTCGGCACCTTCGCATTTACCTTGGCCATACTATCCATCATCATGTACCTAGTACTATCTGCCGTGAGTGGCTGGTTGTATTACCTATACCTACTAATCGTTGGTATTGCATCCCTCATAATCTTCATATTGATTGAGAGAAGAGTCATTAACCCAATGCTTGACCTTAACCTATTTACCAGGAATACCTCGTTCATGGCCGGCAACATAACGGCACTCCTCAACTACATAAGTACATACTCAGTACCATTCCTATTCTCATTATATCTACAGGTTGTTTTGGGTTATAATCCATTCATTGCTGGATTAATCCTAGTCTCCGAACCGGTGTTCATGGCTGCTCTCTCGCCAGTTAGTGGTAGGCTCTCGGATAGGTATGGTTCCAGGGAAATTGCGGCGTTGGGTATGGGCTTAATAGGCATTGCGTTTGTATTGCTCCTATTACTAAATACTAGGTATGTTATTTACATTGTTGCATCCCTAATGGTTCTTGGGATAGGTTTCGGTTTCTTCTCGGCGCCGAATACGAACTCCGTGATGAGCTCAGTCACGGCTGATAAGTATGGTGTCGCCTCAGGTGTTTTAGGCACCATGCGCTTTATGGGTCAATTGCTGAGCATAACCATGGCCAGCATCATCCTCGTTAGTTACCTGGGTAGATATGCAAGTCTTTATTTGTTCACGGGCATTATGGTGGGTAATATTGTGATTTATCAATCGTTTATCACAGGATTGAGGATTGTATTAATAATATCCGCGGTGCTCAGCTTCATTGGTGTTTATACATCATTACTACGTGAGAAATAAATAAATGAACTAAACATTATTTCTGTAGATGTGGTGTCACGATCATTAATAATACTTGGCGTGTTAATTCCATTCCTAATGAGCGCGTACTGCGTGTTTTCAATAACGTACCTATTCCCAGAAATTGCAATTACCATGTATGTGAGTATATCATCGCTATCGCTGGCGGTAACGCTATCATTCATTGGGGGCGCAATAGGCGGTGTTGTGGTTGGTATGTTGGCTGATGCCTATGGGCGTAGGGTAGGTTTAGCTGTTTCTATCTTATTGTTTTCCGTATTCACTATGCTGGCGGGTTTTGCCAGCAGTTTGTTTGAGTTGTATATTGCCTGGTTCTTTGTTGGCTTTGGTGTTAATTCCGAGAATGGTATTACGTACCCTGTTATTGCCGAGAATTGGACCAATGGTAGGGGCTTGGTGGGTGGTGTTGTTCAGGGTCTCTACTTCGTGGGTCTAATGATAGATGCTGTGGTAACGAGTATGATAACTCAGTGGAGATTAACTCTTTTAATTGTTGGTGCTACGAGTTTGATACTCTCGATTCCTTGGGTATTCATTATTCCTGAAACCGTTAGGAGGATTGGCATTACGAGGGTTAACTACGGGGAATTATTCAATAGGGATTACCTACTAATTACGATATTTGGCACAATCCTCGTGGCCTCTGCATTCTTGTTAACGATACCCCTAGTCAGTCTGTCGCCAACGTACATGAAGATTATGGAGATTAAGTCATTGGATTTATGGTTAGTTATTTTGCCTGTGATTGGCGCGGTGGCTTATGGATTGGCTGGTTACTTATCAGATGTCTTCGGCAGGGATAGGACCTTAATAATCCTCTCCATAATCGCCATAGTTGCCTCAACTCTACTAATCGTAACCTCGACCACGGCCTCGCTTATTCATGCCATACCCTACTCAATGGTCCTTGCCTACTTCTCGAGCTCAATCTTTGCATACCTAGGTATTTGGATGAGCGAGTTATACCCAACCAGGGTTAGGGCCACGGCGTCTAATTTCGTATTTACCCTGGGCAGGTTACTCGGTGGTATCGGACCAGCCCTAGTGGCCGCCGTATTCATTAAAAAC
>DAJV01000030.1 GCA_002496475.1 Vulcanisaeta sp. UBA163
ATGAATTAATTTATAATTAAAACTAAGTTATATGTAGTGATTCTACGTAGTTTGTTACCCCGGTCAGTATCATTCCAATGGCCAATGCTGCTATTATTAGGCTCATGAACCTGCCCAGGACCTTAAGCGTGTTACTACCGAGTCTCTTCAGTAGTGGTTGTGAGAACCTAATAACCACGTATGTAAAGGCCGAGCTAAGTAATGCGGCTATTATGACGTAGTAAATTGGGTATAATGCCGAGAAGAGTATTAACTCCGTGATTGTACCTGGTCCGACAAGTAATGGCGTCACTATTGGCACTAGGACAAATTCCTCAGGCTCCTTAACGGCACCAACTGCCCTGGGACCGCCGGCCATTAGGGTCTCCATGGCAATGCCCATTAGTAATACACCACCGGCAATCCTGAAGGCATCTAGGTTTACACCAAATGCCTGTAGTATGTACCTACCGCCAACCGCGAATATAATCATTAACAGTGGCACGCTGATCCCGACCAATCGATAAACCTTCTTTAGTTGTTCCTGCTCCATGTTGATTATGTATATGGATAGGGTTGGTATTGCGCCTATTGGATTGAGTATTGCTATTAACTGGCCGGTCATGTTTAGAATGTCTATTAGGGCTCCGGGCACGGTGAATCAACGCCTAATAACTATAATAACCTTATCACTAATATATCCTTAAGGAATACAGCATCATCAAGCTCAGTGAGATAAAAACAATCATCTAATTAGTAAGGCATTAAAGCGTAAAACTACTTTAGCCCTGGCATTAGGCAAAGTGATGATGAATCAGGGACTGACCAGTGACGAAGAGCATCCTAGCTGATTGAGAATAAGGATGTATCAGTAAGGATGACGTTCTTCATTTTTATCAAGCCGGCCCGTACTCATCACTTAAAATGCCCTCACTTCTCACCGTACTTTCTCCTTAAAATCCTTGCCGCCTCAGTCATTGCACGTAACTTGGAGAAGGCGATCCTCCTCTCAAACTTCCTATACATGCCAGGGGCAAATCCACAGTCAGGGTTTAGCCATATCCTCTTTGGATCAAGAACCTTCACAACTCTCTCAACTCTCTGTATGATGGTTTGTGGATCCTCAACCTGCGGGTTCCTAACATCGATAACGCCGAGGCCGAGCTCTTTATCGCTGGGCAGGTCCTTTGCGAAAATTGCTGGGTCGCCGCTACCCGGACTTGCGTACTCAAGGACGTACTGCTTAACCTTTATGTTATAAACCTCTGGTGCCAGTCTCTCGAAGCCAATGCCATAAAATGGTGAGTCTGGGTTTGGCCACCTATCCATGTGCATTCCAATCCTTACACCATCAATCCCTTTAATGGTTTCATTTACCAAGTCCCTAGCCAGGTAAAGCTCGTTCTTGAAACCCCTGTACCTCTGTCCATGTATTGCCTCGATAACCTTCCTGTATCTATCGGGCTCGTCCTCCCTTGCCTCAGTTAAATCACCGAGCATTGGCTCATCAAGTTGTATAAAGTCCACACCGGCATCCCTAAGCCTAATTATCTCCTGCCTAAGCACCTTGATGTAGTCCTGGGCAAGATCCTCGGGTTGCGGGTACACCTGCCTTGAGTACTTTGAGTCCCAGGTCTCCCACATGATTAGGTATGGACTTGGCAACGTGACCTTAACTCCCCTATCGGTGACAGACCTCGTGAACTTGAACTCATCAAGGGCTATTACCGCATCCCTAACTTGCTCAACAGCCACAGCCCTCCAGTACGTTAACTGAGCCTTATACTGCTTCATAATTTCTATTGCCCTTGAGTTAATGTCAGTAACATAGATTAACTTAAACCCAGGTATCTTCTGCCCCACGAATGCGACAAAACTAGTTCTTCTCTGCTCGCCATCAGTTAACACGTCGAGCCCTGCCAATTCCTCCTCCTTAACCGTCAACTTGACGGCATCATCCAAGTACTCATCAAGCTCCTCCCTACTAATCTCGCCCTTATTATACCTATCAAAAATCTCAATTAACCACCTCGGCCTTGGGAAACTGCCGACCACGGACGTTGTGAAGGTTAACCCCTGCATTACTCTCCCTGAACTACTTAGTTTATAAAGTATTACGCCAACCCCCTCATAAGCCTGCCCAAGTATATAGGATTCTCAATAAGTGGTGATTAACGAGCTCATTATTGCTTAGCTAAAATTACGGCGCTGGTCCTAAACCAGCCAGCTTGGGATATGGTCTAGCTTCCCAAACAGCCCTTAGGCCGCATACGTACCTAGTCAATCTCTCCACACCTATACCAAAGCCAGCGGTCCTCAATGGATACGACTCCTTAAGCATCTCGAGGTACCACCTATACTTATTTGGATCTTCGCCGCTTTCCCTCATCCTTGCAATGACTCTAGTCGGTTCATACTCACGTTCAGCACCACTAATTGCCTCGCCAAATCCCTCCGGGTAAAGCATGTCGAAGTCCCTAAGTATGCCAGGTCTCTGCGGATCCTCCTTATCATAGAATCCCCTGGCGCCTTTCGGGTAATCAATTATGAAGAGCGGATTCTCGTGGTAGGCGGAAAGAAGCTTCTCGCAC
Organism: Vulcanisaeta sp. UBA163; assembly: GCA_002496475.1. Classification (GTDB taxonomy): domain Archaea; phylum Thermoproteota; class Thermoprotei; order Thermoproteales; family Thermocladiaceae; genus Vulcanisaeta. The sequence continues at coordinate 2,571 of DAJV01000030.1, forward strand.
TCCCATCTAATCTCTGTGTTCTGCGGATTCTTACAGCCTAGCTTATTAACGAGCTCCACGGCTTCCCTATGCGTATATCTCCTGAGCGGCTTCTTGAAATCTGGGAGTTGCCTATTGAGTTTTGTCTCGAGTTCCTTACCAATGCTCTCCTTAACCCGCTTAACCACGTATATAATCATGTCCTCAGCAAGATCAATCACCTGGTCATAAGTTGCGTCATAAACCTCCAGGTCAAGTTGGTAAAACTCAACGAGGTGCCTGCCTGTGAAGACACTATCGTTAGGCTCAAACCTAATGTTTGGACTTAGGAAGTATATCTTACCAAGTGATGCCGCCATGTACTGCTTATAGAGTATGGCACTCGACATTACCTTATACTCCATGCCATAGAAGTCCACGGTGGCCTGCTTGGCGCCTCTAATACCCGGGTCAGTCACTGGACCTATTATTGGCGCCAGGACCTCAGTAAAGCCCCTCGAATTGAGGAACTCACGGAGAGCATCGATTACCTCTGCTTGAACCTTAAAGACGAGTTTATATTTATCCTCCCTAGCCCACCTCCATGAGTTGGAAAGCCACCCCTTAAGGAACTCCAGGTACTTGTCTTGATCTGAGACCATTTTTTCGAACTCTAGGATAGCTGGGTGGAAGTATGGTTCATTCCTCTCTGGTTGCTTATCCATATGGCACTGTTAAAATAGGCAACTACTTTTAAGCATGCCCTAAAAATTAACAATAAATACCCGCATAAAATAGTAGATTCAGTTGCCATAAACCATAAGGTCAATGTTTAACTTATCCTCAATTATTGAAGCTAATTTATCAACTTGACTTAATAATAACTCAATACTCGACGAAACCGAGGAATTACGCCTAGGTAAACCAGCCAGTTCCCTCGCCATATTTAGTACGAAACTCCTAAAGTTGGGATCACCAAGTGCATCGTGTAGCGTCACCCCCACAATGAATTCCCCCTCTCTAAGTACACCATCCAACTGCTTAGTCGCCTTTCCATTTCTTTCCCTTATCATAATAAGGGGTTCATCATCAACATATTGCGGAACACCCCTATGTATTTCGTAACCCCTAATCTCCATGCCCTCCAACCCGTCTCTTAACCCAACAGCCCTTGATAATGACACTACCTTACTAACACCATAAATAGTGTTGATACCAACAAAGCCAAGCCCATGGTAATTCCCCGGAGCCTCAGCCTCAACGCCATACGGATCACTCAACAATCTACCCATGGCTTGAAAACCACCGCATATGCCCAGAAAGACCACAGAGCCTCTTACCCTAGCCAATGCCTTGTCCATACCTGTCCTCCTCATCCAATCAAGACTTGCAACTACATTCTTAGAGCCAGGCAGGATTATGAGGTGCGGTTCACCGAGCTCCCTGGGATCCCTAACTATCCTCACGGTAACATCATCCTCAAGGATCAATGGATATACATCATTAAAGTTGGATATGTATGGATATGCTATTAAGGCTATGTTAAGTGGCCCATTGCCAATTGGCCCCAGGTTCATTGAATCCTCAGGCCATAACCATAAACCATCAACATACGGCAAAACACCGAGAACAGGCTTCCCAGTCTTCTCCTCAAGCCACTTTATGGCAGTACTCAGTAACTTCTCATCACCCCTGAACTTATTAATAATGAACCCCTTAACCAGCCTCCTCCACCTAGGCGGTAGTGACTTAATTAGACCAAGACCCTGAATGAATGAACCACCCCTATCAATGTCAAGAACCACGAATACACCAGCATCAAGCCACTCTGCCGGCCTAAAGTTAGCAAGATCCCTACTCACCAGGTTGGGTTCGTAGGCCGACCCAGCGCCCTCACCAATCACTAGATCGAATTCATCCCTAAGCTTACGCATACTTGACCTAATGGCATTAATTGCTAGGCGTCGGATTACACCATCATTAAGATAATCATTGAAAGTTAATTGAGCCCTTGGTTTACCAAGTATTATGTATTCAGCCCTATCAATCGACATTGGTTTCACTAGAACTGGATTGTAATGAACACTGGGCATTAAGCCAGCCACATATGCCTGCATCGCCTGGGCCAACGCTATCTCGCCACCTTCGATTGATGGGTAACTGTTTAAGGACATGTTTTGCGCCTTAAATGGCGCCACGCGAAGGCCCCTCCTACTCAGTATCCTAAGTAATGCACTTACTATTGTAGTTTTTCCTGAATCACTCATTGTTGATACTATGTACAGATTCACTGTAGTCTTGATATCGCATGGGGTAAAAATAACCTTCGCCCTGATGAAGGAAAGAAAATTTAAGTACTAAGTAATAATTAATGACTTGGGGTTTTCATGGTCGACATTCCATCGATGAGAAACCACAGGTTATGGGTTGGCATAGCGCTCATGGCATTATCAGCATACCTAGTAATCAAGTTATACAATAACCTATTCCTAAACCTGAGGGTTCCTGTGGTTGCCGTAGGCCCTGACGGCGTACTTAAGGTCATCGGTTCAATACAACCATTCACAAACCCAGTCCTTGCATATGATATTATAATGAGCATGATATTAACATCCGTATTATCATCCATAGCATCTGTACTAATATACTCATCCATAATAACTAGACATAAGTACGTGGATGGCAACACCGGGAGTAGTGCAATAAACAATGATGGTAATGTAGTAATAAGAGGCCTTGCGCTGACTAGCCTTGAGAAGAGGGCATTGCTATTGATCCAGAGGAGGGGTGGTATGATGACCCAGGCAGAACTCGGGCGTGAACTTGGCTTAAGTAAATACCAGATTTCTAGGCTTACCAAGAGGCTTGAGGCTAAGGGTGTTATTGAAAGAAAAAGGGCTGGCGTAACTAATGTTTTGATACTACGTAATGGTTTTAACGCTACCCTGAACAAGGTCAGTAAGGGCAAGGACTAGTTCATCCCTAATGCCACGGGAATCAACCAATAACTCCAGCCCCCTCTTGCTAAGGTAAACACTTGATGAATCCCACCTAATCAAACCAAGGCCCTTTAGCTCATTTAAGTAACGTATTAACCTGTCATAGGGCACGCCAACCATCATCGCAAGCCTACTCAACCTATCACAACTCCCCATTTTATCCAGGGACAACAGTATGTCCGCGTAAATCTCAACCCTAGTCCTGGGTCTCTTCCTGTACATCGAGGAGTGTATGCTCTGCAACAGTCTTTAACCATATCGCAAAGACACACAGGCAACTTAACGGCAAACTTAATGGCAACTCTGTGTTAACCAACAAAAGTACTGTTGTTACTATTCAGTGTTTTTCAAAAATCTCCATCGATTACTCATTTCACGAAAACACGGACATTATTTACTTATTCCTTGAATACCCGTAGCATCTTATTCACTTTAACCCAGGGACTGGGGCATCGTTGTACATTCCTGTTTAGGTTAGTCTCAACGCAATAGCTTAACCATCTTCCTCATTGTTTTTCTAGGCATTATCTCCATTCGCTCATTTCACCACAGCATCATTCAATGCCCTTTGTTGCAAAATATGATTGTGATTTTAAATAGTTTAATTAATTGGTTAATTTACGAGTGCTTCTTAACTGATGTATGAATAACCGGGACCACTATGCACTTATCATTGCCAGTGATAACGACGCTATTTATAGCGCCAAAGTCGACAGTTACATCATAGCTAGTCCCATTAATAATCACTGGACTTGGCTCAAGCGGTACCTCAAACCTACTACTCGGTAGTTT
>DAJV01000102.1:0-2752 GCA_002496475.1 Vulcanisaeta sp. UBA163
GCGGACGTCAACTCCCTCCTCCATCTACTCCATTCCATAATCATCGCAGTCCCAGGACCCCACTCACCGCCCAGGAATATTCCCTGGAAAAACCTCATCGCCAGTAGGGTTAGTGGCGCCAACACGCCGATTGCCGCGTAGGTTGGTAATAGGGCTATTACCAGGGCTGATAGGCTGTAGCCAAGGACCGTAGTTAATAGTCCAATCCTTCTACCGAACTTGTCGCCTACATAACCCATTGCCACGGAACCTAATGGCCTACCAACCAGCGTCGCCACAAGTGTTGATAATCCACCAAGTAATGAATAGGGCCCTGGGAAGAATAATTCACCAAGTAATGGCATTATTGGCGTAACCAGGAGTGCGTCGTAACCGTCCATTACCCAACCGAGGTAGGCGCTGGTAATGGCCCTACGCCTAACCGCCTCAATACTCCTTTGAGGACCCATACACTGACTAAATACGTGTTGCCTATTTAAGTTGTTCGTGGGTCACACCGAGAGTGGCGGATATACCCTGGCAATGATCATTGAGGCAATGAATATTATCAGCATGATCAACCTAACGCTGAATGGACCTGCCCAAAGCTCTCTAAGTTCCCTCCACTTACTTCTAACTACATTCTCATCGCCACTGAGTAATGGGCCCGCTAACCTCATCGTGCGTGGAATGAGCAATAGCGTCACTAACGAAATGTAGGGTAGGTAATGCAGTATGGCCGAGGCCACTATTGCCAGGTACATGAGCGCTATTGACGTGTAGGCAACGTACCTCGTATTCCTAATGCCCACGAGTAGTACCAGGGTTATCTTACCAACAGCTCTGCAGGCATCAATCTCCAGGGCGCCGGAGCCAAGGAGTATTAATAATGTGAATATACCATTAGGTATTCCAACAATTAATGGCGCTGGGTTCGTGTATATCCCTGTTTGGACTATGTATGAGCCCCAGGTTACGAGGGGCCCCATGGCTATTGCCGCGAGTACCTCACCGTAACCCCTATAGTGGAATTTCAATGGTGGTATGCTATACCCAATGCCAATTATTAAACCCGCAATTGCAAGTATTAGTACTGGCCAACCGATCAGGTTTATCAAGTAAATACCCGCTGCAAAGGCTATTGCGAGGAATGCGTAACCTACGGTAATAACATCCCTAGGCCTTAACTTAAGATCTATTATTGGATGAGGCCTGTGTGAAAAACCACTCGCCCTGTATAGGGTGTCTACACCACTTAGGTAATCGTAGTAATCATGGACTAGATTAACCCCTGCCTGGGCTAGTAGGAGCGCTATTAGTGTTATTACGTAGATTATTAGACTGAATTTATTATCCAAGTACCAAGCCAATGCAGTGCCTAGAGTCACGGATGAGAAGGCGCTTGTCAGTGTTGTTGGGCTAAATGAGATCAACCAGGTCCTAATACCCATCACATCATGATCATTACGAGTATATTTTAAGGATTTCCATGAAGGAAACCATTATTTACCTAGCACGCATCACCCCTACGTGGTAATTAAAGACATCAGATTCTTCATTAAGATGCTGGAGGATAGGAATGAGCTTGCTAGGGTTAATGAACCGCTTAGTGTTGATCTTGAGGTTGCGGCGTTATTGAGGGAGTTCATGTATAGAGGCGGGCCCGCTGTGATTATTGAGAGAACTAGGGAGAATACTCTACCAATAATCGGTAACCTCTTCGGTAAGTGGGATAGGGTTATGCTTGCCATGGAGGGTAACGACCCAGAGGTCAATGTCTCGAATTTAGTGAATTTATTGAACCTGAGGATTCCCCAGGGATTAATTGATGCACTAAAATCCCTAGGCGAGCTTAGGAGGTTTTCCCAGTACTTCCCTAAAACCGTCAATGACGGTCCAGTTAAGGAGTTGAATTGGGATGCTGTTGATTTAACGAAGATACCTGCGATTAGGCAGTGGATTCATGAGCCTGGCAGGTTCATAACCTTTGGGATAACGTTTATTAAGTATGGCGACTACAGGAACTTCGGCTACTACAGACTCCAGGTCATTAGTAGAGATAGGTTCATAATGCATTGGCAGCCCTGGCGTAGGAGCTCCATGTACGGAGAACTCAGTGAGAAAACCGAAGTGGCCATTGTCTTTGGACCTGACCCAGTGACCATGCTCATGGCCGGAGTCTCAATACCACACCCACTGGATAAGTTATTAGTCACTGGCGTACTCAGGGGTGAAGGTGTTGAGCTTGTTAGGGGATCCACGGTGGATGTTGAATACCCAGCCAACGCAGAGCTGGTTATTGAGGGTGAATTGACCAGTGAGTTCGTTAGGGAGGGACCCTTCGGCGATCATGTCGGCGTCTACTCCATAGCCAAGGAGTACCCAGTGGTTAGGGTTAAGGCGATTTACTCGAGGAGAGACCCAGTAATCCCAGTAACGGTGACTGGAAAACCCATGCTTGAGGACGGGAACATAATTAGGTTCGGCACGAAGGTCGTGAAGCCACTCCTCAAGCAATTACTCCCTGAGCTGGTTGACATTGAAATACCTCCCGAGGGGCTCGGCTACGTAATCATAGCCTCTATTAGAAAGAGGTACCCTGGCCATGCAAGGAGGATAATGACTGCGTTGTGGGGTTTAGTTCCCGTGCTTGGCAAGATAGTGGTTGTGGTTGATCAAGACGTTAATATTAAGGATTGGAGCCAGGTAATGTATGCTGTGGCTGCCCACGTTAATCCATCCAGGGATATACTAATAATCGATAACTACCCAG
>DAJV01000102.1:2804-3062 GCA_002496475.1 Vulcanisaeta sp. UBA163
GAGTATGACGGTAGGGAATACCCAATGGACGTTATGGCGCCGATTGATGTAATTAATAGGGTTAGGAGAATTGTGGACTCCCTAATGGGTATGTCAAGGAATTGACGATATACATATTTAGGGCTAAATCACTAATTAGGTAATGAGGGTCTGCTTAATCGGCCTAGGCAGGATGGGTAGGGGAATGGCGATAAACCTCGTCAATAGGGGTAACGTGGTTTACGGATATGACGTGAACAAGTCCATATACACCGCGTT
>DAJV01000094.1:0-7034 GCA_002496475.1 Vulcanisaeta sp. UBA163
GCATTCCTAGTGAGGAGGAGTAAGTGCATTGAGGTAAGCCCAATAAATGTCATGGGTATAAGGGGTACGGGCACCTCCGAGTTAACATTTAATGATTGCGTTGTTGGTGATGATGATATTGTAGGTAAACCCAATGAGGGTTTCAGGATAGCCATGGAGGCATTGAACCTGGGCAGAATCGCAGTAGCCTCAGTAACCCTGGGATTAGCTGAGGCAGCACTCATGGAGGCCATGGAGTGGATAAGGAATAGAAAAGCATTTGACCAACCACTAAGTAACCTGGAGTGGATCCAGTTCCAATTGGCTGACATAATAACATATATAGAGACCATAAGATCCATCGTGTATGACGCAGCCACACGCCTTGACCGTAAGTACGAGGATTACTATGCACATGCATCAATGGCCAAGTTGGCCTCCGTACTCATGGGCATGGACGTAATCCGAAGAATCGTGCAGCTAACGGGGGCGTATGGTGTATGGAACGGCAGTAAACTGAACAGAATCTATAGAGATGCCAAGCTAATGGAGATTGGCGAAGGTACAAACGAGGTTCAAAGAATGGTCATTTACAAGTGGCTAAGCAAATACCTAGGTTGACGCACAGCCGGCGTACTCCATGGCCATCCTTAAAATACGCACTAAATCCTCCATCCTCAACCTACCGGTATTCGTATTCCTTGGACTCGGGTGGTAACTCATGAATATCCTAACGCCATTAAAGTCAATGTAATCACCATGCCTAAACCCAGCCCTAATACCAAGGGCCAGTTTAATCCCCTCAAAGGCGATGTGACCAAGGGCGATGATTGCCCTAGGCCTTACGTGCTCTAGTTCATACCTGAACCAGTTATTAACACAGGTGTGGATTTCTTCACCGCTGGGCTTGTTGTTTGGTGGTGCGCATTTGACCACCGACGTTATGTATATGCACCTAACAACCACATCATCATCCATTGAAACACTATACGACTTATTAGCCAAGCCAACCTCATATAAAGCCCTAAACAGGAATTGCGCACTGTCATCCCCAGTGAACATGCGACCAGTCCTATTACCGCCATGCGCGGCTGGTGCCAGGCCGGCGATCATTATTTTAGCATTGGGTAGGTCGCCCCATGATGGTACGGGTTTCCTCCAATATACCTCATTGCTGAATTTGGGTAGCGGCTTAACACTCTCCCTGTAACCCACTAGTCTTGAGCATGCCCTACACGTTATTAACCTATTAATGAAGTCGCCATACCAATCCACAGCTGTGGATGGCTAAGCCTTTAAATAAAGTGTTTTAGAATGCGCTAGCTCATGGATCAATTAGCAAGGGACATCGTTAGGGGAGTTATTTCGTATATTTATGGACCCGATACGTTGAGGAGGTTAGGTGGTGATCTCAGGATTGAGGTTAGTAGGACAGGGGGTTTGAGGCGGATTTACATGGGTGATAAGTTGATCTTCACAATTAGGGCTAGTGATGGTCGCCCACTGCCGACACTTGAGGGCGCGCGGTTAATCAATAAGGTGGTTGTTGTGGGCAGAGATGCAGCACAATTTGTGAAGCAGGGTAGGAGTGTCATGGCTAAGTTCGTTGTTAGTATTAGGAATGCTGTTCCCGGCGATGAGGTTGCCATTTACTCCGAGGATGATGAATTACTTGGTGTTGGTAGGCTAATGCTTTCCATGGATGAGACACGGAGCGTTAGTAGGGGTGTTGCAGTTAAGTTGCGGCATCACGTTAAGGGTGATGCCAGGAGAAATAACCAATAATGCTTATATTTACTTATTTCTTCAATGGATGTGGTGGTATCTATCTGGCGAATGAGTTCGTGGTAACTCCTTGGAATGTTGAAGGACGTGTTGATTACATGAGGCTTGCCCGTGAATTCGGCGTTCAATTAATAACGGAGAATGAAATAAATGCAATACGGGAATTAACCGGCGAAGTTCATTACCTAATAAGGAGGGGCTTCTTCTACGCCCATAGGGACCTAATACCAATACTAAGTAGGCAAAGGAGTGGGTTGAAGTGGGCCTTGTATGACGGCAGGGGACCCAGCGCTGACCTACATATTGGTCACCTGGTTCCCTGGATACTCAGTAAGTGGTTTGTGGATAGGTTCAATGTTGACTATTTCTTTGAGTTAACGGATGATGAGAAGTTCCTGGTTAAGGAGGGCTACACCCTGGAGCAAACGAATAAGTACGCCTACGAAAACGCCCTGGACCTAATAGCCCTTGGCTTCACGCCGGATAGGCTGCACATAATCATTGATAGTGAGGATATTAAGTACTTGTACAAGATAGCCGTTAAGGTTGGGAAGAAACTAACACTATCAACCGTGAAACACACCTTTGGATTTACGGACTCAACCAACGTAGGCGCCACCTTCTTCCCAACACTGGAAATATCCGTGGCATTCCTACCCACCGAGCTATACGGTGAGCAGGTGCCCGTGCTAATACCAACAGCCATAGACCAAGACCCATACTTCAGGCTCGCCAGGGATATAGCCGAGGAATTGGGCTACCCAAAGCCATCCACCATATACAGTAAGTTCATACCTGGATTGACAGGTGAGGACAAGATGAGCGCATCAAACCCCGACTCTGCGATTTACGTAACAGATAGCGAAAGGGATGTTAGGAGGAAGATAATGAATGCCCTAACCGGTGGTCAACCAACTGTGGAGCTTCAGCGTAAGTACGGTGGTGACCCGGACAACTGCGTGGTCTATAAGTACCACCTATTGTTCCAGGACAGTGATGAAAAGGTTAAGAGGATCTACGAGGATTGTAAGGCAGGGAAGCTGCTTTGCGGTGAGTGTAAGATGATGCTTTTCGAGAGGATCAGGGTGTTTATGAAGGAGCATAGTGAGAGGAGGGAGAGGGCTAAGGACACAATACATCAATACAGGATCTCGGTTAAGTTCAGGTAAAACCTTAATTAATATCACCCAGTTAATAAGAACGTGGCTAATTACCCGATCATAGACCTACACGAGGACATAGCCTATTACCTCATGAATCTGGGAGGACTTGAGGGGGAGTTTCAAGACTTTGATGCAGATGCACCAGGCAGGCAATCAGATATACCCAAGTTGGTTAAGGGTAATATAAAGATCGTGTTTGGCGCCGTATTCCCGATCCACGACACCTACAACCCAATGATAGGGGAGAGGATTTCATCAGGTTATGGAACGCAGTCAATAAGGTCCTACACACCAACTGCATCGAAGGCCATAGGGCTCGAGATGATCAAGATTTACCTAATACTGGCAAGGAGATTTAGTAATAGGCTTAGGATCATTGAGGATTACCCAGATATTGAGCAGGTGATACATAGTGACCTAGTAGGTTTGTTAATGTCTGTTGAGGGTGCTGACATGCTTGATGATGCCTATGACCTACTACTTCTTCATAGGCTTGGTATCAGGGCCCTGGGCATTACCTGGAACTTTGACAATAGGTATGGAGCCTCATGCCTCACGAGGAAGGACTATGGACTGACAACTGACGGTGAGGAACTGGTGAGACTTGCTAATGAGCTTGGGGTCATTGTTGATTTGGCGCATACGAGTAGGAATACAATGATTGATGTGTTGAATTTATCGAGAAAACCCGTGATTATTAGCCATGCCAATGCGCAGGGTGTTCATAAACACCCAAGGAATGTTGATGATGAGATCCTGGAGCTTCTTGCTAGGAATCATGGGGTGATTGGCATAACCATGATACCATCCACCATAGGACCAAGGCCAAACATAGACTCATTAGTAAAGCACATACTCTACATACACGAGAGATTCGGGCCCGACATAATAGCCATTGGAACAGACTTCCTGGGTATTGGGAAAACGCCAGAGGACCTAACCAACATTGGTGAAATAGGCAGGTTAATAGATAAATTAGCTGGGTATGGGATTAATGATAATGACCTTAGGAAGATTACTTTTGAAAATGCGCTCAGGGTGATTAGGAACAACCTTTAGTCGTGACTTGGCCCAGTCGTGGTCTGTGGTCCCTGTGACGTTAGGAATTGCAGGTATTGAGATCTATTTTTCTCGTATTCATCGACAGGTATGGGCTTGAGTTTCGAGAGTATCTGCGGTAGTGTCGTGTACTCCATCTCCTCAGGCGGTAACCTATGCGGCATTACCGGCCCCATCCTCCTTATGTAATCCGTTATTTGCGCAGCCAATTGCCTACTGTAGTCGAAGGCTGGGTCGTCAAATAAGTCAACGGGGCCCTCTAGGTAACCCTCATGTATTTGGAAGCCTAGGGCTATGACCTTTGGTGGGCCATCGAACCTCGTCATCTTTGGCCCAGTGGCTATTTTCCTATCCATATCAATGCTTATTATTTTTGCCGGCATTAGTGGACCGACGTGGCTACCCCTCATCCAACCCTCAACAAGGTGCGGATATGCGAAGGCCTCAAGTACCTCACCAACTGCCGGTAAACCATGCTGTGCCCTAACTATGGCCACTGGGTCGTCCTTACCCACATAACGGCCTGCAATTAGGTTCAGCCTCTCGACACTCGTCACGGAGGCCTGCAGAAGATCCTCCCTTCTATAGACCCTCCTTGCTATGTACCTACCCGGTGTGCCTATTAAGCCGAGTATGTCATAACTATTATCAGGGGCGTCAAGTAGGTATACCTTACCCTCAAATACATCCAATATCTCGAACTTGAATCCCTGGTGCATTGCGGGATCTATAACGAGACCTGCCGTGTTGAATGGGTCAGCGAAGATCTTGTAGAAGGGAAGATTGAAGGCACCAGGTTCTGTCTTGTCGGCGGCAAACACAATAAGCGGATCACTGGGTCTCTCCTCAAACTCCATCTCAGCCACTTGGGGGCCCAGTCCCCTAATGTTCCCGCTGAATGTATCCTTAAGCAAGTCTTGACCGGCACCATATAGCTTGACCTTCTTTGCAATATTCTCCGTGGCCTCCTTAAATATTGACCAGGCAAGGCCGTGTATGTCCGGGTTATTCTCACCCTTCGTGTGTGTCATGAGTAGTGACATGTCGTCACCCACATTATACACGAAATAATCAATCAATAAACCCCTNNCCTGAGTCTCTCGGCGGCGAACTCGAGTATCTTAGGATGCACCCATGCGTGTCCCGGTAGACCACCAATGTCAGCCTTTATTATAGAGACCGTAACCTTCATTAACTAGATATAACAAACCAAGGTATTAATACTTTACCTCATACTTGGTCACTGTTTAAAAGGCAATTTGGTTCGCCTCATAGGGAACACTACCGTTTAGGTACTTAAGGACAAAACTGGCGATTGCACGGGCAAGCGGTGGTGGTACTGCCTCACCAATCTGATTAAACTGCGAATCCTTGGGTCCAAGGAAAACATGATCATCGGGAAAACCCATGAGCCTCGCTTGCTCCCTAACGGTCAGCACCCTATCCTCAATGGGATGTACGAAACGCACACTACCCATTACAGTTGGTGCAGGTTTCCATGGATTTAACCTAGTGAAGTTCCTAAAGAAGCCCGTGGCACCCCGGAATTTATAAAGAGCATCATCCCAATTAAGCCTGGTAATACCCCGAAGCTTCCTATCGCTAATCGTCACATATTCATGGTTAGGTATGCTGGGGTCGCCAGGGCTTGGTAAATCACCAATGGCATCCCACACGGTTAACACCCTGCCCACCCTCCTGGGCTTTATGGGTATATTACTAATGAATACCCTGCGCCTAATGCTTGGCGTTCCATAATCCTCAGCATGAAGGACATTGAAGTATATCCTTTCATAACCAATCCTGGTGAATTCACTGATCAAGGCATCCCTCAACGGCCCATCCATTATGTGAACCACATTCTCAAGAACAAAGACCTTGGGCCTCAACTCACCAACAAGCCTAATGAACTCAAGGGTCAACCTACCCAGTTCATCAACATAGAGCCTGTCAAGCGGGTCCCTAGCTCTTCTTGGATTCGTCTCGGTGAATGCCTCACAGGGACTGCCACCAATCACAACATCAGGTCTACCACCGATGTACTTGATAATGTCTTCTCCATTAACGTTCCTGACATCATTGAGAAGCATGACTGCGTTAGGGAAGTTATAACTGTATGTTCGTGCAGCATTGGCGTCAATTTCAATACCAAGGGCTACATCAAAGCCAGCATCCAGGAAACCCCTACTGAATCCTCCAGCGCCGGCAAATAAATCAACAGCGGTATACCCCATTACAGCCATGCACTCCTTATCCTGTTAAATTCTTAATCCTCCTCCTGCTCACTCTCCGTCTCGTAGAGGTTATCGAGAAGTTGCTTCACGTAATCCTCCTTGAGTTCCTTCTCCTCCTCGCTAGGCTCCTTCTCCTCATAACTCTCAACAATGACAGCCCCCCTCCTCTCAACACTCTTCCTATCAACGTAAGACTTAGCGTCACTTCCCTTCATCTCCTCCTCATAACCACACCTCTGGCACCTAAGGTAAATCTTTCCCTCCCTCTTAACGGGTACCATTAAACCTCCACATCTAGGACAAAATCTCATGCGAGTTAACGGAAGTAAAGAACTTACTTAAAAACCTTATGACCACCTAAGTTGGGAATTACCGATTGATTACCGTACATGCATGGAAAAGGAATAAATAAGTGGCCTGCTTGAGACCCTACCGTGAGTGAGAATTGGATAAAGGTTAATGGAAGATCCGTCAGATACCTAATACATGGTGACGGTGAGCCAATGGTCATGGTCCACGGACTCAACTTCAGCGCCGACGACTGGATAAACTGCTGCAGCAATGAACTCGCCGGGCTCAGGATATACGCCATAGACATGCCGTACGGCCCCAAGTCGAGGAGCGATCACTTCACACCAAGGGGTGATGATGATTATGCGAACCACCTATACGCCGTGATTAAGGCGTTGAACATCACGGACCCAATACTCGTTGGCGCAAGCCTGGGTGGCGAAACCGTACTTAGGTATTTGACACTGAATTACCCAGCTACTGCGGGCATCGTGGTCGGCCCCGTCGGTGTGCCGTACATAGA
>DAJV01000094.1:7082-9143 GCA_002496475.1 Vulcanisaeta sp. UBA163
GTTTCGGGCAGGGAGAATATGGAGGCCATGAGGAGGGCTGGGTTTAGGGTTGAGGTGATTAACGGCGCTGGTCATCCGGCTTACCTGGATAGGCCTAGGGAGTTCGTAAGATTAGTGCTTGACTTCCTCAGGTCTATTAATGTCATTTAGTGTTGATATGCATGTATTACCCACGTAATAATCACTTATTATAAGGCATAGCATAATTTATACTAAATTGCAGTGTGTACCGTGGATAGGGTTGACTTGGCGTATGTGATTGGCGCCGTGCTTGGTAAGGAGGAGGTTGATGGCGTTAGGGTTGCGTATACCACATACACCAATACACTGGGTAAGTGGGTTAAGGATCCTGACGGTGTTGTTCAGTACCTAGTAAATATTGGCAAGGCCAAGGTTGTTAAGAGTGGTCAAGGTAGAAGCGTGATTTTAACGGATGAGGAAATGATGAGTAGGGTGGATAATCTATTAACGCCTAAGGAGGATGTTGATCCATTAACTGTGTTAATCGAGGGCGTTAGGAAATTAGCTAATCCTCTGTCTGGTTATGCGGATATTGGTGATATTATTAAGTACATAGAGGGTAGGTTAAATGTGTCGACTAAGGAGGCTGAGGAATTTCTGGTTAAGGTAATAAAGTTCCATAAGGGTAGGTTCGTGTTCGCGCATGGTGGATCCCGTAGATTAAAAATTGGTTCCTCGTACTACGGCCTGATAAAGGTGGTGAGTGATGCAGAGGTTCTTAGTTCCTAATAGGGGTTCTAGCATAAGGTTGCTTGGTCCGTCGTGGAGGGCAGCCAGGGAGAAGATATTGAGTATGGTACATGAGGATTACCAATTAATGGCAATAATCGGTAGGGCAGGTGCTGGGAAAACAACCCTACTCCTCAGTCTCGAGGGAATCAATGATGGAACATTTATGTATACTGACATGACTGAGATTAAGGATAGGGATTTATCGGCAATAATGTCTACGGTGTTTGCAGATAATATTCGTGGGGTTAGGGAGATCCAGGAAAGATTGAAAAGGATGAGTATAAAGGGATTACTTAAGGCATTTGCTAAGGCGAGTCCTGATGAGATTGTTGAAAGTGCGAAATTAAAACCACTGGAAACGCTAAAGCTTCTCAATGATGCAGTGGAGTTGCTGGGCATGGCACCATTAGTAATTGGTATTGATGAAGGTTTGCTCAGTCAAGACGATCCTAGGGCCATGGACTTCATAAACGCTATACATGCATTTAGAAATAACATGCAGGCAATACCATCAACGAGAACAATAATCACACTACTTCCAGACGTAGTCAACCTAATATCGAAGGTGGATACACCACTCTTCGATATATTGAGACTAGGTGCAATAACCCTGCCGGATTACGTAACGAGGGAAGACCTAAGGGAGGTAATGCAGGAATATGGGCTAAGTGAAACTGAGTTGAGTAAGATTGATGCACTCGGTCCATTAACAATGAGGCAACTCATATGCCTAATGAATACAAAGATGGATGCAATAAAGTGCGGAATAGATACGGCAGGAGAAATAACAATAGAGTAAATCCGATGCAATGCCTATTATTACACCTAGCCTAGGGTCATAATTCATGTCGCTGGAGCCCCGGCCGGGATTCGAACCCGGGACCTCCCGCTTACAAGGCTTGCACGGGGCAACAGCCCCAGGGCGCTCCGACCAGGCTGAGCTACCGGGGCGTTTTTCCTTGTTCCCTGCTGAGTTTTAAGCTTTTTGTGACGACTTACTCATTTACCTTGCTGTAGTGCCTTATTGGCGAGTTCCCTGACCTTATTGATTAATGTCTTCACGTCCTTGGCCGCGGACTCATCGTCTGGGTATGGGCTTAGTATGCCCTGCCTATCTGGCCCATTATACTGGTACTCATGTAGCCACAGCGCCATGTTTGTATATACATCAATGTCGTCACCTATTACCTGAGCCACGGGCTTTAGTACGGTGGTCGGCATTACGGCGATGATCCAATAAGCCTTCTCAACCCTAGCCCTGAGACCCCTCAGTTTCTTTGCGCCTGGGAATGATTTCCTTAATTCGTC
>DAJV01000094.1:9160-10975 GCA_002496475.1 Vulcanisaeta sp. UBA163
GGAAGGTCTCTGCAAGTTCAATTTCATAAAGCGTCTCCTTCAACCTAATCTCCTTGTACCTATTCAGATCAAACCAAGGCTTTGGTAATTGCTCCACTTATTTAACGAGGAATTCCCTACTTAAAAATGCTTAGCCCATTGATGAACATGATTAGACCTACCGACCCTTTCCCCGCCTTAAAAGGCGAGGGTTGTTCTTTTTCTTTATCACATACATTTTGTGCGGATTCCCAAGTATCGTAGGGATGCCCTTGTTGGTGTTGCTGAATACGTCAGAGAGGTCTTGAGGGTGATAATTGAGGAGTTCGATTGTGAATCCATAGTGATTGAGATTATGCCCGACCACGTTCACGTCTTTACCCTATGCTCACCAAGGCCCTCCCCAGCGTACATAGTAAACTACCTTAAGGATAAGAGTGCTAGAGGAATACTAGAAAGATTCCCGAAGCTGAAGATCGTAATTAGATACGGTAAGTTTTAGAGTAGGAGCTACTCGTGGTTACAATAGGAAACGTGACTAGCAACTTGGTTAAGAAATATGTTGAGGAGTAGGAAGAGAGTTCTGTGGACTGTTCTTAGAAATGATCAGTATAGATTTGATGGAGACTATATTGTGATAAGAGGTTTGGGGACTGTAGGGGTTGTAAGGGTTAGGTACTCTGGTAGTGTTACATGTTAGGGAAAGCGGGGCTGAGATACGTTTCGACCCTGATGAGGGAAAATGATTTATCCACATAACGTTCGAGGTCGAGGAGAGAATAGTTAGGGATGCCTAAGTTAAAAGTACCGCTTAAATCACATGGAAGCAAAATAGCTAATATCGAATTGGGGTAAACAATCTTCTAGCTATCTATGTTGAGGATGGCTCCACAATGCTTGTCTCCAGAAGACCTCTGAAAGCAGCTTAGCTTTTACTGGAGAAATAAGATAGCTACGTATCAAAGCACTTTGAGCAGGTATGGTTTGAAGACTTCTAAGAGAATTAGTAGATTGTGTAGGAGGAGAAAGCAAATAAGGAACTATATAGACTAGGCTGTTAGAAACACTATCGAGTGACTGTACCACAGCGGCGTTAAGAGAATATTTGTTGGATATCCAAGGTATGTTGCCCAGGAATCTGTAGGAGTACGAAGATAAACTTTGAAATTGTTCATGTATGGAGTTACGGCTATCTATTGAGGAGATTAAAAGAGGTTGCAGAGGAATACAGAATAGGGGTTGAACTCAAAGATGAGGAATATACATCTAGGGCATGCCCAATATGCAGGGTAGTGGAGAACCACGAGAGAATAAAGGGAACTATTCAAATACAATAAACACAACTAGTTAGTGCATTCAACATCCTTTCGAAGAGTAAAGCCTTATCCCCGAGTCTCGCCCTATACGGGGTTAGGGATAACGTGCCTGAGATCATGTGGGGCTGAACCGAGCAACTGCACAGAATGTAGCCCAAAACCTCCCAGCCCTGAAGGCTAGGAGGAGGTTAGTTTCTGCGTCATTGGTACCCTCGTCCTGCTCCAGGAGGTTGCTATGGCAATGGCTATTAGGGCTAGGGATGCCCTGAATGCCATGTGTAGGCTGTTTATGAAGGGTGCCATTAAACTTGGCGTTAGTGCTGATGATCCCACGAATATTTGAAATGCCACACTCCTCGGTATTGCCATTGAGGAGACCACAATGGCAATTATGAAACTGAGTAATATGCCTATGTTGCCAATGGTTCTATTAGTTCCTGAGGCTATGCCATACATATCCCTTGGTACTTCGAACATTACCATCTTTCCATTAGCTGCAAAGAACATGGCCGCTCCAATG
>DAJV01000087.1:0-927 GCA_002496475.1 Vulcanisaeta sp. UBA163
GACAATACCCGTTGGTAGGCCGGCAAGTGTGAGTGATGTTGAGAGGGTGTTCAATGATAGGCATTACACAACGTATGGTTTTAAACTGGATAAGCCCATTGAGGTTGTTACCATTAGGGTATTCGCGGTAATAACCAGGGTTAAGCCAGGGTTTAGAGTACCCAGGACCGAGGGCGAGGCTAAGCCTAGGGGCTTCAGGAGGGTGTTCTTTGATGATTGGATTGAGGCGCCAGTTTACTGGCGTGAGGATGTACCAATTAACCAGGTGATTGAGGGACCTGCCATAATCGAGGAATACGGATCAACAATGGTAATACCACCAAGATGGAGGGTTATGATTGGTGAACATGGTGAAGCAAGGATTATACACTAAATTCAGTTTTGACTGAACGAATTGGTTATTTTTGATTTACATTTACACTAAATATTATTACCATTAATGTGCTAAACACTATGATTATTCCTAGTTAAATCAAGGTGTGTTCCATAACAAAGTATTCGTGGTGTTCCTGGCGAATATGCATTACCGCCAATGTTCGCCGTTATTGCGCCTGACATTATGCCATTCATTGAATAAATGGATAACGTTATTTCACCAGTGCTTTGCAGTGGTATTATTATTGAAGGTTCCAGGTTGCATTGCGCTGAACCAATTATTGTCGTGCCGCCTAATACCAGTTGATTGTTACCATTATTTCTAATACTCATTGTTATAACAAACATGTTATACGTCTCACTTAAGGTAGTGTTTATCTTTACATAGTTCAGATTATTATTAACATTAATGCCCCACTCACTTATTATTGAATATATTATACCCAGGTACTGGGTTTTGGAGATATGACGTTGGATCTTACTGATATTCAGATATTCCCAAACGCTGAGGGAAATGCCGTGGGTTACTTTGCTATTATCCTTTTACCAATA
>DAJV01000087.1:963-1117 GCA_002496475.1 Vulcanisaeta sp. UBA163
TGGTGAGTACATGCTTGGTATTAATAGTACTTAACATAACCATTCCTGGGTCCAACAATTAGGGCTACTATTGCTCCAATAATTAGGAACACCCATGCAATCCCCTGTGAGCCGCCCCGTAATACACTATGTACGGCTACAGTAAGTATTATTA
>DAJV01000087.1:1156-4272 GCA_002496475.1 Vulcanisaeta sp. UBA163
GGTACGGCGTCAATAACCTCATTCCTTTATGGTACTGAGGAAAGGCCAAGGTCGGAGGTAAAGCACGAGGCTAAAACTGCCGAGGCGAAGCCCATGACTAAGCCTGCGGAGGTTAAGGCCATTGAGAGGGTCATTCCTCAGCAATCAAGTGGTGTTGAGGATATGGTGCTAAGCCACATAATGAGTGGGGGAGTTATTACTAAGGATGAGTTAATGGCTTGGGGTAAGTCCAAGGGCTTGAGGGTTGCGGACATACTCAGGGCAATTGAGAACCTAAGCGGTAAGGGTAGGATTAGGAAGAGACTTAATGATAAGGGGAACTTAGTCTATGAATACGTCAAGTAATACCCAAGTAAGACACTGGTATTGATCCTACACACTCCACTAGACTCCCTTATTAGGCTTAGGGGCAATGCACGTATTAGGATCAAGAGGAATTGGCGAGAGTAAGGTAATGAGTCCCCAAGGTACATCACCCTCGGTAAAGCCAGGGCGAACCCTTAGGGATGATCCAAAGAGAAGTCACATAACCATGTACATACAAGTTTCCCTGAATTTATTTACCATATTTACTGAATCACACAATAGGTTACGGCTCACATAATCCATTAACAGTTACCAACATCTACATTATAGAAATAACGCCGCTAATACAATACACGATGGAGATGCCCTAACGACAATTGCATTCATGGTACCCGGCTATAACCCAATAAGTACAGCTTTACCAATAATGCAGTGAAGCGCTACAAATAGTTCATCACGCCGCATAATAAGGTACGTACCAATAATTTGGTTCCTAAATACAATGGCATTCGGTATTGGGGAGTGAATAAAATAGATCATTGGAAAGAAAAGCATAAAAATACGAGTAAGGCACTAAGAGCGAGGGCCCGTA
Organism: Vulcanisaeta sp. UBA163; assembly: GCA_002496475.1. GTDB lineage: Archaea > Thermoproteota > Thermoprotei > Thermoproteales > Thermocladiaceae > Vulcanisaeta. Next base: position 2,055 of record DAJV01000087.1, read on the forward strand.
GCTCAGCCAGGTTGGAGCGCCCTGGGGCAGAAGGCCCCGCGTAAGGCTGATAACCGGGAGGTCCCGGGTTCGAATCCCGGCGGGCCCACCACCCAGGGCTTTTTACTAACACTATGTTGTTTTTGTCTTAAGGCTTGATTATTACTTTGCCTATTCTCGTGCTGTCCTTCATATGCTCCAATGCCTCATTGAATTTATCCAGTGGGTATGTGGCTGCTATGATGGGTTTAACGGAACCCCTGCTAAGTAGTTTTAATGCCTCCGCGATATCGGGTTTGTTGGATCTAACGTTTCCAATCAATGATATGTCCTTTAGTATGAGATAGCCGAGCCTTAGTGGGTAGATTTCGTCTGGATTTACGTTACCGATTATTACTAACCTGCCTCCTACGCGTAGGCTCCTTATGGATTCCTCAATAGTTGGCGTACCAACCGCCTCAATAACAACATCAGCACCTATGCCCCCTGTTAATTCCTTAACAGCCTTACTAAACGTTCCCTCGGTAATCACGTCATCGGCAAATTGCTTAATGAACTTCGCCTTCTCAAGTGACCTAGTAATCCCTATAACCCTGGCACCCAGGGCCTTGGTTAATTGAACTGCGTGAATACCAACGCCGCCGCTTGCCCCGGTCACCACAACGGTCTCGCCCTGAGTTAAACCAGCTCTTCTGAGTCCCTTGTAAGTCATTGCTATAACGCATGGAACAAGTACGGCTAATTCATCAGATACCTCATTGGGGACCTTAACTAATGCATTGCCTGACACCCTGGCATACTCAGCGAAGAAGCCATCAACACTCTCACCATAACTAAGTGCGTTAATACAGTACGAGTCGAGACCACGCAGGCAGAATTCACAGGTGCCATCAGGCTCGTGAAGTAATGGTACAACCCTGTCACCTGATTTAAACCTTGGATCCCTGGACTCAACCACTACGCCAACAGCCTCGTGGCCCAATATGACGGGGTATTTCATGCGGGGGTAGTAACCAGCCAGTTGAAGCAGGTCACGGTAACATAGTGCGGCATATTTTATCCTTATTAATACATAGCCGTCATTTAGCCTTGGCATTGGTACATCGCGTACCTCATACTTACCCTTCTCATAAACGACGACGGCCTTCATTAATTGATAGCAGGATTACTATGTTTTAAGGAATTCCTTAATAACATGCACTTATCCCTTTAGTTCAACTTTAGCTAGTTCATAATCACCGGGTTTCATATTGTATAATTCGTCAATGAGGTTTACCTTTAACGATGCGGGTCCATAGGACCTCCCCACAGCTTTCTCTGCGGCTACTTCAAATGTGACCAAGCCCTCCACTGAGGCAACCAGGAAATCCCTATTAACAGCCATGAAGCTTGCTATTACCGAACCAACCATACAACCACTACCCGTTATGTACTGTAGCATGGGAGTACCATTACTAACAATCGCATCCCTCCTACCGTCAGATACGTAATCCCTGGGCCCTGTAATCACGGCAGTGACACCATACTCCCTAGCCAGCTTTTCAGCAATCTCAAGACTAGCCTCGCCTAGGGAGTCAACGCCCTTGATCATACTAGCCACACCAGCCAGGGCCATCATTTCCCCACCATTTCCCTTAAGCACACTAACCTCGACCTCATCGAGAATCCTTAGCACGGTCTCTGTCCTGAGCTTAGTTGCGCCAGCGCCTACTGGGTCCAGGAGAACAGGCACATTATTCCTACTCGCGGCCTTACCGGCCAGCAGGAAGGATTCTATCCACTTATCATCAAGCGTACCAATGTTTATATACAATGCATCAGCCTTAGCAGCTAACTCCTCAACCTCCTCCCTAGCGTGCGCCATGATTGGTGATGCACCAACCGCAAGGGTTACATTTGCTGCGTCGTTCATTACCACGTAATTCATTAAGTGGTGAATCAAGGGCCTCCTCCTCCTAATGATCTCTAGATCATCCCAATAATTAATCATCATGCGTTTCAATAACATGCTTATTAATAAATATTAAATACATTATTCATTAGTTAAGAAAGATTAAGTGTGTTGAAGACGTTGAAAAGGACAATAAGGCTTGAGAGCGACCCCCTAAACAAGTGGAAGTACAAAGTGCTGAAAGAAGTTGAGGTAATACAGAGGGGAATGGTCAACGAGATGATAGAGACAATCTTGGAAGAGAACTTGCCGACTACGAGAAAAAGATTGCACGAGAGGTTTTACAAC
>DAJV01000087.1:4388-4634 GCA_002496475.1 Vulcanisaeta sp. UBA163
CCCCAACACGTTAAACTGGAAGTTTAACAGAATCTCAATCAGCGTCTTAACGCACAAGGGTTGGGTAGAGATCCCGCTTAGGGTTACTAAACAGTTGGTAAAGTACTTGTACGAAGGCTGGAAGGTCGCTGAGGAGCTCAAGCTCAGACTGATCGGCAGGAAAGCCGTTGTTTGGTTGACCTTTGAGAAGGACGTAGAAGTGGTCACTAAGGAGGGTAATTACATCTCAATTGACGTTAACGAGAA
>DAJV01000134.1 GCA_002496475.1 Vulcanisaeta sp. UBA163
CAGGGCTAAGGTGGATTATTTCTATATTATGGGGATTGTTTAACTATGGGTATTGGTGGGTAGGCTTGGGGGTATGGTATTAAGGTGTGTGATGTGATTGAGTGCAATGCGTCACGTGCTTGTGCTTATCACGGTGTTTAAATGAAACCTAGAGGTGTTATTAACCATCCCTAGTGCCTTGAATACGCCCAGGACTACCACGGGCAGGATTATTGAGAGAGTAAAAAAGTCACCATACAACGAAGTAGCACCCATCAAAGGAACGTAACCCCTGAAACCTCGAAGAGCCAGTTATTTTGTTTGTTTTCTTAATTAATGACTCGCAGTAGCAATCATTGATAATGTATAGTAAGTTTGGGTTTATTGATAGGCCGTTGAACCCGAGTGGAGTTCCGCCAATTGAGCGTAGGTACTTGCCGGTGGGTTTTGAGAATGAGCTTGAGAGGGTTAAGACTGCAATCAATGCTTTCCTCAGGGGTAGTGATAATATTGCAATTGTGATTGTTGGTCAGTATGGTTGGGGAAAGAGTGAGTTGCTTGATGCTGTTGAGGCTGTGGCTCAGGGACTTGGGCTTAAGGTCCTTAGGCTTCCGCTTACTTTTGGCCTTGATATTAATGTGGTCATTAACTCACTGCTTAAGTCACGTGGTAGTTCTAGCGAGCCGTTGCTCGTGCTTATTGATGAGGCTGATGAGGTTAGTAGAGCTGTTGAGCTCAGTAATGCCCTTAGCCCTGGTGATGCGGGTAAGGTTAGGGACTTGGTCATTAGGCTTGGTTCACTGATTAGGGCTTTGATTGAACCTAGGAATTACAGGGATGTTCTCGGCATTGATCCTATGAGGCTTGGTAGGGTCATGATGGTCCTAGCCTTCACGCCGCAGCTTTACTACAATATTCTCAAGAACATGGTACCTGACGTATTCGATATAACAAGGGGTAGGGTGTATATGGAGGTCGTGCTTGATGAGAGAATGCCTCTATGGCTCTATGAGGCAATGCTAGTACAGCGCTTCAATGCATACTCCACAGACGAGAGACTTGATCTCATTAAGAAGGGCCTAGTCAATGGGCTTCATCCACTGAGGCGTGAATACTTGGCGACACTCTATGAGTTGGTGGCTAATACTGAGGGTGGTAAGGCATCACCGAGGGCCTTGGTTAAGTTCACGTCTAAGCTCCTGGACATAGTTGTGGAGAGGGGTAGGGAGCTTGATCAGGAGGTCTTTGAAGAGTTTGTGAGAAGTGAGGTTGCCAGTGGTGAGTTGAAGGCGTACCTTGACGTGATTAATGAGGGGCCTAATGATGAGAGGGGTTTCCGGGTTTTCAGGGCATTACTATTGTCCGGTGTTCCTAGGGGTATCAATGACTTGAGTTCGGAGCTTGGGTTTGATGTGACTTCCTATATAAATGCAATGAATAAGGCGGGGCTTGTTGAGGAGGTGCAAGTGGCTAGGTTTAGGCTGGATGGTAATGGATTAAGTAGGGTTAATAATGAATTAATCAGATTGGGGTTAGCACCAATTGAGGGTGGTTTGAGGGATGTATCGATAAGTTACGGTTCGTACTATACCGCATATGAGGGTGAACCAGTGATCTACGTTGTTTTTCCAAGTGATGCTAAGGTTTCAACTGCCGTAGGTATCACCAGGGCGTATCAAGTGTCTCCTAGGCTACACAGGATCCTTGTGTTCGGTAAGGAGCCTGAGGAGATTATTAGGGCTAAAGAGGAGGTTAGTAAGGCCATTGGTATTGTTAATGCCTTCCGTGAGGACTTGGCCATGGAGGTCGTTAAGGCCGCAATTGACTCCCAGGTAATGCTTTACCCAGAGTCAGGTGCATGGTTTGGTGTTGTTGAGGATCCACTTGATGCTAGGATTGGCATTATCGTGAATGTTGATGGTGAATTTGACCAATTTACCAAGCTGTTAAGCAAGGTTGTGAGTGAGGGCGTAATATCCATTAATGGGCAGGAAAGAATAATTGACGCATTGTTAGTTATCGTGCTCTCAAGGACGCACCTCACTAATGATATTGTGAGAAGAGTCGTTGATTCAGTTAGCAGGTTGTCCTGGAAGCTGGTGCTCGGCCCTGTAACTGACTTCACCTACTTCTCTGTATTTGGCTCCGATAAGATTGATGAACTTAGGTCTATAGTGATTGGCTCGAGGCTCGAGAGATTGGATAGGGTTCCTAGGGAGTACTTGGTATTCCTCGAGAGACTTAATGACTATAGGGATGAGGTATTGGCATTTAGGGATAGGGTCAGGCAAAGGGTTCTTCAGTATACAATGGCCATTAAGCGTGGTGCCAAGGAGTCTAGGGACACAGTGATTAGGCGGATAGTTGAGGCTTGGGTAAGGGGTGAAAGCCTTGAGGATCAACCTGAGGTTTTTAGGGACGAGAACGGTAAAGCGGGGATTAGCGCCGTTGAGCTGAGCTTCATAAATTACCTCAAGTCCTTAGGTAAGCAGAGCTTCACGACTAAGGAACTCGAATACCTAATAAGGAGGTTATACCCAACGCATTTATGGAGGGAGTTCAGGGAAAACGACTTGGTTAAGTTGCTTAGCCTTAGGGGTTTACTGTTGCCCATCAATAATGACTTAACTGAATACGTACCCTATACCCCTGAGCTTGTACCACGGGTACTGAATGTACTTGGTAATTACCTGAATAGGCTTAACGAGACCCTTTATAAGCCACTATCGATAAGCGTTGATGAGTTGAAAATAAGCATTGAAGTTAAGCCTGGTATTAATATCCAGGGAAGCGATTGCGAAAAGTCACTGGCAGTACTTAAGGCTGTCCCGGAAACATCAAGTGAGTTCCTAAGAAGGTACTCAATACTCATGTTATGTGTTGATAAGCTGGAGAATGAAGTTGAGCAGAAACTTGGGGAGTTGAATAATGAATTAGCATTGCTATCGTCAACCTTAAACAACACCATTAAGGATGCAATGAACAAGCTCAATACCGCTAGAAACATTGATGAGTACCTGCCAGGCCTATCTACGGAGGTGGGGGCAAGAATCAATAACCTAGTCGAGAGAATTAAGGCATATCTGGCGAGGATCAGTGGCCTAGAGCTGGAAAGCATTAAGGAGAGTTTGCCAACCATACTTGAGACCATAAACTCAGAGGTTAATGACCTAGCCAACCTAGTAACCATGCTAAGAGGTATTGAGGATAAAATTAAGGAGTATGCGGAACTGACAAGCATTCTTGGTAATGCATCAGTTATAACTGGTATTGAGACTATTTCGATGAGTATCGATGATTTTGCAAATGATCTATTACTATTAGTAAGACTCGGCACCCTAAATGCCCTAGGCAATTACTTGAATGAGATAACGCAGGTCACTGAGACTAGGCGCAAGGAACTCAGTGATGTCTTAAGTAACGTCAATGCATTAATTGATAAGTATATAAAAATAACAGCATGGTTAAAGAAGAGAACCAATAACAAATTGGTGAGTAAATTATTGAGTGAGGGCGTTTCTGAAATGCCGAGGCCGTCACCGACATTTGATAATGCCAAGTACATAATTGATGCGATAAGAGGTGTGAATAAGGCCATTGAGAGTATCAGTAAGGAACTCAATATACCAAGAGAGTTACTAACAAAAATAGCGTCCCTGGGGCCTAACGTGGGTATTGATGAGGAGGATATTGCCAAGGAATTCAATATGGACATTTCTATGGTTAATAAGTACCTAGAGAGTATGTGGAGGGCTGGATTAATTGATAGAAAGTATGTCACATGAGGTGATTAGCATGAGAATAACTATACTTGGTATGGAAAGAAATTGCATGGGTAGTAGTGTACTCAGTTGTAATGGTGATATTAATAATGCAACTGTAATAATTGACTTAAGTGGCGGTCTCAAGAACCTGGACATAAGGGCTCAATTAATAATAACGCAGAGACCGGAGTCTTTTGTTTCCATTAAGAGGCGCGTCATTGGTGAGGTGATTGTTGGGAACACGGTGTTAAGGACGTTAATAGGTCTTGGGGAGCTCAGTGGGGATGCCGTTATTAAGGGTACCAAGGGCGAGACCTTCGGTGTTTTACTAAACGGTAAGGTAATATTATTTGCAAGGCCATTGCTTATTTATCTGCTTCATGATCCGGAACCACTAATGAATGAGGTAAAACTGCTACTAAATAGTACCCAGTCTAGTGTTAGTGTTGATGATGTGGTTAAGGAACTCGTTTCGATGGTAATATCGGAGAGACGTAGTAAGAAGGTTTCACGAACATTGGCGTATCTGGAGGAATTCCTTCAAGATGGTGATGCGAGTAGATTGCCGCCTTACATACTTGATGCCTTGGCTAGTGTGGGTGCTGTTCAGGGTGATAGTGTTAATAGGAAATTGATTGAGAGAATAATCAGTGAGGTGAGGGCTAGGGTGTATCCAAGGAGGAGTTGAAATGTTTAATGACGTAGTAATAAACATGCTGGAGCTCATTGAAACGAGGATAACCCAAATGAGAGATAAGGCAATTGATTTACTTAATGATGCTAATAACTTCATGAAATATGTATCAGAGGTCGCCCCAAGTAGGGAACCTGTTAAGTTCATGGCCGTGGACTCAGGCTTCACCGAAGTAACATACCTAGGCTTTAGAATAGCCGTTATTAATGTGGTAATGCTTGTGAATGCTGATGGTAAAGGTCGCATACTAAACAGATTTGAGGCGCTGCTTGGCGTTTCAGGCGATGAGTTGGAGAAAATGGCGCTGGATATGGAAGCTAAACATGCGCTGGATGTGTCAAGTTCATTCCCAATAGATGTGGTACTACTTGATGGTGCTATAATTGGGAGGAATCATGTGAGTAGGTTCAACGTACCAGTACTTGCCCATGTCAAGGATGTAAAGAGCAACAGGTATTTGCAGGGAATAGTCGATACGGAGTTTAAGAATTATGTTAACAGGGCATTGCAAATAATGGAGGAACCATTAATAATACATGTTATAATGGAAACCTATAGAACTAGGAATAAAGCCTCTGTTGCATTAATGACGAAACCGTACATAGTGGGTAGGGTAAGTGAAAGAGATGTGTATGGCTTCTATGTTCAATACCTACCAGCCACATTACCAATATATACGGAGTACATGGGCAACCCAAGCAACATACAACAGGTAATATCATGCATGATTCCACTATCAACAATGCCAAGGTTAGGATACCCAGCCCCACTATATATAGTTGACAGAATAGCAAGGGTAAACGCAAGTCTTAAGGGCGTGGTAAGGCTCATCATGGAAAAACTAGGTGGCAATGCCCTAAATGAGCTAAGGGGCATGTACCTAAAAATGGGGCTAAATGAATATGTGAAAAATAAGTAACGTACTCAGTCAATGATGAGCTTTATTATTGTCTATTTATTATGGACTTTATTGAGGTTTGCGATCATTAATTCCATTATGATTCATAGCAAAATCAAGAGGAGGGAAAGAGTAAGTCTCATGATTATCCCAATGAGGCCTATTTAGGTATAGGGATGCAGGTAAGGGCGTTAATTCATCCCGGGTTCAATTCATCATTCCGGTGGTCAGTAGCATCCTTTACCTAATCATCAAGGTCTTTGTTCATACCTGATTAATAATTATTTCGTCGTTGCAAAATAGGGAGGATTACGTATATATTGATAACGAAATTAGGCAAATAAGTAAAAGGGCATGCTTGTTCATGATCGAGGATTACATAGTTCACCATAAAGAACCTAGTTCTAAGCGTTTCATTGTAATGACCATTAAATAAATAAACCAAGAGGTATTGCTTAGGGGCAAATGTTGATTTATATTGTTAGGGCTATGGATGATTTCAGGAGGTGTCTAGCTGTTTATGATGAGTTTGAGTGCTCGGTTTACCTTAATAGGACATACGGCACCTGGTTCATTAGGCTTGGTAATGATGAGGCCAATGCAATTCTTAACGAGGCCTCCAGGGTATGCACACAGATGGAGGGTAGCTTCCTCTATTGCATATTCTGCGTCGGTTCTCAGTGCAATATGGAACCCTCCGGGTCTACGGTTAAGTATATCATTGAGTGCCTTGATAAGTTAGGCATTAGGCAGGATGTAAAGGATGCCCTGAGAAATATGCTTAATAAGGCAGTGGAGGTTAATACAGAGATCGCGTGTTCAGGTGAGTGATCATGTTCAGGCGGGTGATTTTTGGCGGCCTCTTTAACGAGCTATCCCAAGACGTTTATAGGAAGTGGTTTGTTTATCAAATGAGGGTTTCCCAGGCATTGCTCGTTATTTCCATGGCATCCTTCATAATTGGATCGGCAATATTAGCATTGAGGTTTGTGCGTTTACACGGGAATTTAATGCTAGGCGGCTTAGTGCTCTTTTACATAGGGATAATGTTCAGTCAACACCCAGGTTTCACCAGGGTCATGCCGAGCTCGCTTGCATCAATACTAATCGGTTCACTGGCCATTTTGTGGCTCATAACCTACGCAGTGGGGATGTGGTTTAGCTGGGTCATAGGCGTTGTCCTGGCGATTTACTACGCATTATTAATAATAGTTAGAGGTGGCTTGGGTAGGAAACCCCTTTACTGGCCTAATATCTTCTTCCTAAGTGGTTTGATAAGTCTCGCAATAGCTCTATACATGGGTGGTTTCAGGTTATTCATATTTCCCGTGGCCTCAATAGTGAGCCTCATGAGACGTGCCGAGAGTAGGCAAAGGCCTGTTTACGTAATCGACATTCCATACGCGGTATTGCTCCCAGTAATAACGTACTTCCTAAATAACCCAATAGTCCTGGCAATATTGTCACTGCTCACGTTAACTGCTATTGGTATACCGAGGAGGTTTGGCCCTGCGTTTAAGACCATCTATGCCAGGGCATACCCAGTTGGTTCATCGTTAGGTAGAGCATCACTAATTATTACCGCAATCCTGGCATTAATTGGCACCCCATTGGGTGATGCGGCCCACATGTTCTTCATAGGTTTCATAGCTGTTATAATGTCGTCACTCTGCGTACCAATGCTCAACCCGGGCATTCTCTGGTTCTCGATGAAGCGCTATGGAATTGCGGGCTTCGAGATACCGACACTTCTCTTCATGTCAGCTATACTACGAACGATTTACTACCTAGTCGGTCCTCAACTCATTGCCTTATCGCTAGCCCTAGTCTTCATAGCATACATGGAGGTTGCGGTATCATACCTAAGCGGCGAGAAGGTTAAGGTTCTCTAACGTAATTAAGTAATGCACTTGCTATTAACCTTGCAACTCTAATCGGCTCTGGTCTCTTACCCTCCTTAGTGAACTTCTTAATTATTGTCCTGGCAGTCCTATAATCAATACCCGCAAGTCTCACGTAAATCCTAAAGCCACCAGGTAATAGCATCTCTCTAGGTTTGCCCAACTTCTCGTAAAGTCTAATCCTCATATCCGAATCGCCCGGGAATAACTTCCTCAGCGCGTTCACGACGTCACCCTCAGGCTCCTCAAATATGAGACACATCACCGGCAGACCCAGTTCATTCAGTAATCTCTCCAGGTCGATTATGTTATACCAGGATATTATGCACCCATCAATCATTAGCAACTGGATATCATTCCTATTAAGCGACCTATAGAGATTTATCACCACATCCGTGGCGTCCAAACCACCCACGGTTGTCCTACCCAAGGCAACCCCATCAATAACTCCATCACTCCTCATAACAACACCAACCAATACCGAGTACTTAACATCAAGCCTAAAGCTCTCAGCAATCCCAAGCGCCCTCACACCAGGCTTACTCACAAGCGAATCAAGGCTCATATAGGCCCAGTATAGTGCTATTAAT
>DAJV01000105.1 GCA_002496475.1 Vulcanisaeta sp. UBA163
ACCCTCCCTAACAGCCCTGTCGTAAATGATTTTCGCAAGCACTAAATCCTCCACAGCAATGCCAAGGGATTTAAAGATCGTTATTGAATCATCGCCTGGCCTACCCCTGGCCCTACCAACAATCACGTCAGCCAGTGGGACAACGCGGGACCAAGCAGCGTCACCAACCATGACCAGGTCGCCAGCCTCCTCCCTGGCCTGACCAACATCATCAACCGCAATCACATCCGCCTTGAGAACAGCATCTGGCGCCAGCTCAGCCCTATTAGCCCAATTACTGCCTATGGCGTTTATGTGAATGCCGGGGCCTACGTACGAACCCCTTATGAATGGGTCCTTTGAGTTTGTTGCCGTGACCAAGACATCAACGCCCCTACAAACCTCCCCATAATCACTAACCACCACCGCGTCAAAGCCTCTGGACTTAATGAACCTCGCGAAGCCCTCAGCATGTTCACGGGTCCTACTAAAGACCTTAACCAACTTGAGATTCAAGGCCCTACTCAAGGCCTCAAACTGAGACCTCGCCTGAACACCAGCGCCAATAATACCCATTACCGATGAGTTCCTCTTGGCCATGTACTTCGTAGCCACGGCACTGGCGGCCCCAGTCCTGATTTGACCAAGCCTATCAGCCTCAATAACAGCCAATAACTCACCACTATCAAGACTGAACAGGACGATCACGAACCTAGTCCCATGCCTAGTACTTAGGTAAGTCTTCAACCCAGCAACCCTGTAATCACCGAGGACTACTCCCTGAAGCACGTGAAACACGGCACCACTCACTACAGCCCTACGCCTAGGCAGGTTAATCGCACCACCAATACCCAGTAGTTTAAACCCATCCTCAACAACCCTAATTGCATCATCAAATGAAACCAACTCATTAACCTCAAACTCCCTAACCAACAACACAATAGGCAGGTAGCAAAACCCCTTTAAAGGAGTGTGTTAAACATAATTGCGCATGACGACGTCAGAGTTAACTGAGGATGTGATGATCCATTCATGAGCGGACCCAATTACCGACCTAGTCCCTTTTATGAATCATTCACTTTCCTACCCACGCCATTTATATCCGTGTTCATTGCCCTGTAAAAACTCCCCATGCGGTAATTAATAAACTCGCCGCGCTTAATAATGACCTAGTCAGCATTCATATCAATCATAGCGACACCCCCAACACATTTAACACCACTTAAAAACCAGGAATTAACTAAGGTTGATCACCATGATCAAGAACGTTAAACACTTGGGCAGAAATATCGTAATAACACTGGGTGAGGAAGCCATGGCATTAACAAGCACGGTCGATGGGGGATTAAAGCACGGAATAAAATACGTAATATACCACCAGGTACCAAAGAACTTCATGGAGGATCCGACCAGGGAGGCCGTGAGGACGCATGGGGAACTATCAATAAGGAGCGGCGAAGCAATAACATTCCTAACGGCCACGGAACTACCGAGGAACCACACAATATATAAGGAGGTCATTAATGGCGTGGAGATTGAGACATCAATAACCATGGGTCTGTCGAATCCATACAGAATAGGCAGAGGTGACGTAATAACCGAGGGCCTTGGCGAGTCCACCATAAACATGGCAATAATCATAAATAAACCACTCACGGTACAAGCAATGATAGATGCAATAACACTGGCGGCACAGGTAAAGGCATTGACCCTGGCTGAATTGAGTGGTGGAAATATTCATGGGACCACGTCGGACGCAATAGCCCTACTAACGCCAACAAACGGTGATAAGGAGCCATACGCAGGACCTGCCACAATCATAGGTAAGGCCATGATCCACACAGTATACAACGCATTAATAAAGGCCTATGAAACCTACACTAAGCCCAAATCCTAGGCCATTCGGGTTACCCCATCAAATTCTCAATACACCCTCCTTGATGCACTTTGTAAGCAACAGAAATCCGCGCCAGGCAATGTTTATTGCACCAATAATATCCCTATCACCCTTAAAGCCACAATAACCACAGGTCACTTTACCCTTAACCTTATCTAAGTAAGCACCAAATCTCGGGCATGTACTGCTACTATACTCAGGCTCAACAAGCACTATGGGTATTGAATCCCTGGTTGGTATTATGTCCTCACCCTCATTACTTATCCAGAACCAGGAGACTTTAACGGCGGAGCATTTACTCACGCTCTTGCCAAAACTATTCATAATCAAGTCCCAGACTGCCCTGACTAAGTCACGCTTATGCCCATTAAACTGCCTGAGATCCTCAAGGGCTAAACCAATAAGTGCCTCATGAATCCCCTTCAACATTGTGAACAGCCCTAATCATGGCACCCAGGGCCTTACTCACGATATTACCCATCAACTCAGCACCGCGATGTTTATCAACACTTGGATAACGTACATCAACCACATAGGCCCTAGTTACTGCATCATACATGCCCAACGGCATCAATGAAACACCGTTCTGCCTAGCATATATCACAACCAAGTCACTAAGCAACTTAGCCCTCACGCCGGCAAACGCGAGTACTGATCTTTTTATACCAACATCGATACCAACCACCGTTACATCCAAAGCA
>DAJV01000132.1:0-199 GCA_002496475.1 Vulcanisaeta sp. UBA163
GGCGTCGTCGTCCAAATAACCAGGTAGGTATTGCCCTCGCCTTCCACTGGGAATTTCACATATATTGATGGGTCCTCCCTATCCTCATACCCCTGGTCAACCTCAGCATCACTAAGCGCAGTCTCACACCTTGGGCAGAATGGCAACACCCTATAATCCTCAAACAACAACCCCTTTTCCCAAGCCGTCTTTAGGAATG
>DAJV01000132.1:254-7506 GCA_002496475.1 Vulcanisaeta sp. UBA163
CTCAAGGTAATAATCAACGAGTGAGTTGCACTCAAGGCTGAACCTCTCATAACCAACCTTCTCAATGTCCTTCTTAGTCCTTAAGCCAAGCTTCTTCTCAACCTCAATCTCCACGGGCAGGCCCTGCTCATCCCAACCACCCTGAGCCCAAACCCTATAGCCGAGGAGCCTATGGTACCTGAGGACAACATCCTTATACGTCCTACCCCTAATATGGCCAACATGTGGAAAACCATTAGTTGTTGGCGGACCCTCGAGAAAAGTGAACCACCCACTCGCATTCCCAGGCCCCTCATGCCACTTACCCTCAATGTTAGCCTCACGCCAATACTGCCTAATCAACTCCTCAATCCTCTTCACGTCAAACTGGGTCTCCAGGGTAAAACGTGAATCAATAACGGACACCCAATCATAGGATTTATTGAGTATTTAAAAATTTCACGCAACGGCGTTACTGCGGGGCACTACTATAGGCCTTGATTAATTCATCAACGAAATTACCCGCCAAAACCATGAAGGCATTAAGTGGCGTACCAACACCCTCAATCAGTAGGTGAATTAGTACTTCGGCGTAAAACACTGCGGTTAAGGTAGAAAGCTTGCCCAGTGTAATTATTACCTGGTCCTCAAGCCTTTTATCCCTCTCAATTCTCGAAGTCGCCAGTGAAACTAATTGTATTGGTAGGGCTATTAATGCAGCCACACCAACATTAGCGTTGAATAGCTTCAAGGCATAAATTCCCATTTTGATCCAATACCCGTCTTTATCGATATATGTTATGAGATCACGCCAATACCCCCTAATCAATTCCATGCATTCACCTCCCTTAAAGAAATCAATGTTTGTAGTTGACATTATCGTGCAGTAGGTCTCCGTTAATTCATCGCCAATACTCAACAGGTAATCCCTATAATCGCTAAGGAGCTTTACATCCAATAAACCTAACCTAAAAGCACTTGGTATTTGAGTAAGTACGTGTTCCACAAAAACCATGTAATTACCCCTCCTTACCTCATCCATATATAATACCTGTTCATACGCCATGCCATGCCGACCCAGTGCACGTTGTATTTAAGCTCTATTTCCCTTAACTCCGGAAACGTAATAACACCGTATTTAACACATTAACCAGCCTATTAAGGCTGTCTACATCAACCTCCTGCCGTGGGCCTATGGCATTCATGTCCAGGGTCAACGGCGTAAGCGCAATATTGCCCTCCTGGTGTATTACGTAAGTGTCCGTATTCTCCTCAGGCTCAAGTAGCGATCCAAATAACCAGTAATACTTACCCCCACGTGGGTCAGTCCTCACGTCAATCTTTTCAGAGAACTTGAGCTTCGAAGCCCTAACAAGCTTAACCCTAATACCCCTACCCATGATCCTCGGGAAGTTAATACTAATCACCTCAACTCCCCTGGGCATCCCATGCTTAAGTACGAACATTGCCGACTCCCTAACAACAGCCCTAAGCATAGACTCAAGTTCCTCACTGCCCTCAAGCTCATCGCTACTCTCGACATCCACTGAGTAGGCAATGGCTGGAATACCAAGCAGTGCGGCTTGAAAGGCAGCACCAAGAGTTCCTGATGATAAGATGACCTGCATTGAGGTGTTATCACCAATATTAATCCCAGAGAGAACTAGGTCCACGTTTCCCGTTATCTCCAATGCCGCCAAGTAAATGGTATCAGACGGCGTTCCTGAGGTCGCGTATACCTTGAAGCCGCATAGGTCCATTACCGAAACCCTCAGGGGCTTGTGCAGGGTTATGCCGAGGCCAGAGGCTGACTTAGGCGTTTCGGGCGCGACGACGTATACCTCGCCTAGGTCCTTCACGTATTCATAAAGCATCCTAAGCCCTGGGCTGTATATACCGTCATCGTTTGTTACGAGTATCTTAACCACAGGGGCTTGTAGGGTATAGGTTTATAAAGGGTTTCGTGCTCACTAGTCAAGGATCGCAAGAGGACTTGGATGGTGGATAGGCCATGAGTAAGGAGGTTGTTGTTCCAGGAGATGTTGTTGGTGTTGCTGAGGAGTACCTGCCTGGGGAGAATGTTGAGGTTGGTAATGATGGCAAGTTGAGAGCCCAGGTGATAGGGGTTATTGTTAAGGATGATAGGGAACATGTGGTCAGTGTTAAGCCTCTAAAAAGTGGTAATCTATTGAAGATAAATGATGTTGTTTATGGTAAGGTCATTGCAATACCTAATGACAGGGTGGTCATTGTGAGGATTATTGGCGTTGACAACAACGGCAGTAAGGCTGTAATAAAGGACGACATAACGGGCATTATACCACCGTCTCAATTATTCAATGGTAAGTCAAACAGCGCCAGCGAGATCCTAGGTATTGGTGATATGATTAGGGCTAGGGTTGTTTCGAAGGATCCGCCCTACACATTAACCCTGAGGGATGCACAACTTGGTGTTGTACATGCCAAGTGCCCAAGGTGTGGCCATACACTGAGGTGGAAGAGTCATGGTCTACTTCAATGCCCTAACTGTGGTGCTGTGGTTAGGCGTAAGGTCAGTCTTGCTGAGTATTGGGCCTGAGGTCAGTTGTAATACCATTCCTCATTACGTCAGGGTCGAGGTGGTCATCACCAATAAGTACATGCCTAGGTAGGTATTAAAAACTTCCCAATTGTCAATAACTCGATGAGGAGGACTGGTATTTCTGAATGATGACGATTGGCACCAGAGCTGATTATCCCCCCACGAACCAAAGAATTTAATACTATATAGTGAATTGAGGCGTTGCATGAGGTTCTCAATACACAATGGGCTTAGGGGAAGGATATTTGTTGGTGTGGGCGCTGTTCTTGGTATAAATAATAATGATTACCCGGGTGAATTAACCACGGTTATTAACAGTGTAGTTCAGGAGGTTAAGTCCAGGTTCGCACTTGATAGGCTTAAGGATGAACCAGTGATTAGGCTGTACAGGGACTTCTACTGGCATGAGCTTGGTATTGACCCAACGAAACAGAGGCCGGCCCAGGAGGCACTGCTCAGGAGGATTCTCAGAGGTGAGGATTTACCCAGGATCAACCCCGTGACCGACATAGGGAACGCCGCAAGTATTAAGTACCTGGTCCCAATTGGCCTGTATGACATTGATAGTTTCAACAGCAGGGATTTAGTCATAAGGTATGCAAGGGATGGAGAATCATTCAACCCAATTGGATCCCAGCAGAGAACCCTGGGTAGTAATCAAATAGTGCTTTCAACAATTGACGGCTTAATACTCCACGTATATCCCTACAGGGATTCCGAATTAACGAGAATAAGGAGTGAAACAAGGAATGTGCTAATAGTCACCGCCGGCGTGCCTGGCGTTAATGAGGAGGACCTCATTGACCCCGTGCAATTCATAATTGACCTGGCAACAAAGTACCTGGGTGGTAGGATTGGCGCTAAACCCGTCCTCGTTAAGGATGAGGCTAGTATTAATATTGTAAATTAGGTATTAATAATATTAGTTATTAATTTCCGCAATAGGGTTAATTGTGGGTGAACATAAGGTTAAGGTAACAAGGTACAGTGAAAGGGCGTCCTATGATAGGAATGAATTAATCAGCATACTTAGTAGGAATTTCCTGTGCCATGTTGGTTTCATGGATAATAACGAGCCCTATGTAATACCCATGCTTTACGTTAATGATAATGACACTATATACATGCATGGTTCACCGGAGAGTAGGTTAATTAGGGTGATCGGCAGTGGTTCGCCGGTGGTTATAGCGATAACGGAAATCCACGGTATAGTACTTTCAAGCAACCTATGTGGTAACTCCATAAATTACACATCGGCCATAGTATATGGCAAGGGCTCATTTGTAGATGACCCTGGAGAGAAACTACACGCATTTAGGTTAATGATGAATAGGTTAGTTCCAGGTAGGTTAGGGGATGTGGATTTACCTACAACGGATGAATTGAATTCTGTGGCCATGGTTAGAGTCAAGATCGAGGACTTCTCAATAAAGAGGAGGAGTGGGGGGCCTACCGTGACTCGTAATAAGCATTGGGAGGGCGTGATACCAATATTAATGGTTTACGGCGATCCAATAACAACAAATAACAAGCCAATACCGAAGTATATAATGGATTTAATCGCCCTGCGGTGGCGAAAGGACTAGGATTACTTAAGCCTCGCATGCTCAAGGAACTCATCAATTAATTGACCAATTGTTGGACCCTCAAGCACCTTAAGCCTCCACCTGGCCCTAACTATGGGCTTATCGATCTTAACAACCTCCTCAATATGCGCCGGTGTACCCATTATTACTACATCCGCAGGCGCCTTCCTAATGGTCTCCTCCAAATCCCTTATCTGCTCCGGCGTGTAGCCGAGGCTTGGTAGCACCGGCCCCATGTGCATGTACTTGGCGTAGGTCTCCTTTATTATACCCACTGCGTATGGCTTGGGATCAATTATCTCCGCATTGTACTTCCTAGCAGCTATGTAACCTGCCGCGTATGGCAATCCCCCATGCGTTACCGTGGGCGCATCCTCAATCACAAGAACCCTCTTGCCAGCAACAGCATTTGGATCATCCAGGTAAACCTCCAGGTCTGCCTGTGTTATTAATGCTCCTGGATTCACTGCCTTAATGTTACTAATTATCGTCCTAACGTTTTCCGGCGTTGAATCAGAAACCTTGGTTATTATTACCGCATTTGCAAGCCTCGTATTCACCTCACCAGGGAAACTACTAATCTCATGCCCCGGCCTCCTGGCGTCAGTAACCGTTATTAAGTAGTCAGTGTAATAGAATGGGAAGTCATTATTACCGCCATCCCATAGTATTACGTCCGCCATGGATTCAGCCTCATTAAGTATCATCTCATAATCAACACCCGCGAGTACCGGGACTCCAATCTCAATGTAGTGTTCATACTCCTCCCTCTCCTCGAAGGTTATCTTCATTAGATCCTCCCTTGTCCTAAATACCTGCACCAGCATTTCGTCAGGGTTCATGTAAATCATTGGGTGCCTAATGGATGCAACCCTCAAGCCCCTCCTAATTAACTCCAGTGTTACTTCATGTGATACTGTTGACTTACCGGCCCCCGTCCTCGTTGCCACAACACCCAGCATTGGCCTTGAGGACTTTATCATGGAATCCCTAGGACCTAGTATCCTAAAACTCGCACCGTTCGCAAGGACTATGCTTATTATCCTGCCAACATCATTATAGAGCAGGTCACTATATGCCAGGATAACCTCATCAGCCCCAAGATCCCTTATTAAACGACTCAAGTCCTCCAGGTTCCTAAGTCCAATTAATGGTACGCCACCTGGTTGGTAAAGATCCCCTGAACCCTTTATGTAACGCTTACCACCAATACCTGGTATCTGGACCTGGGCTACAGCAACAACCCTATACTCTGGGTTATGCCTGAAGTACATGTTGAATACGTGCAGGTCTCGACCACCCGCGCCCAGTATTATTACCCTCCGCAATGACCGGTCACCATGCTTAGAGCAATAATACTATTATTTAACGTTTACCCAGTAACCACTGTGCATGGACAACCCTGTATGCCATCAATAATATCCCTAGGCAGTGATATTTCAGTACCATCATTAAACATGAACGTTACGTATGACTGATCCCTACCCATGGAGGTCACCTCGCTCCATGGGTAAAAGACATCAATGGGCTTCACGTAAATGCCCCTCTCGTAAATGACATAGTTATCCATACTAAATAATTGCAGTCCCCACATACCCGCCAACCTCTTATTAATCACCCTGTTGAGGAGTATTACCAGGACTAGGAGTGCGAGTACTATGAATGGCGTAAAGATTGGGGGAGCAAACCTAACACCCACAATAGCGGCTACGGCCATTGGTAGGAACACAACTACCTTAATGATGAGTCCCCTCATTCTAAAGCCAAACTGCATCCCAATCGCATTATTGAATTATGGGGTTTTATTAAAGAATTTAGTTCATAACCCTACGCCTCCAGTCTCCTCACTAGGTACGCCTTCTGCGGGTTCGTTAGTTGCAGCATTGTTAGTAATGCTGGGTTTAGATCCTTCGAGCCCTTAATAATTAGGCTCCTTACGTAGTCCAGGATCCTTGGGTCGAGTCTAACATACTCATCAACCCTATCAATTAGGAATGGGTAACCCGTATCCGTGGTCTGCGACTCAAGGTATGTAATTAACTCCTCAATATTGAACTTACCACCTGGGTTATAGATCTCGAGCTTGACTGCCGGCGAACCATTACGCGGCTTGTAAAAAGCCACAATAACCTCCTTAAGCATTTTCAACCCGGGATGGGCTGATCCACTAAATACACGCTCGATATTAACCAAGCCCTCACTGAGCCTCCTACTCATTAACTCCCTAACACCATCACACCCCTCACCACTGCACCTCTTTCTTAATTCGCAATCGTTATAATTAACCTGGATCCATGGTGGCAGGATATCACCATAACCACCAAGTACCATGTACTCACCATTATTAAGGGTTAGGCTAGCAATGAGCTTATCATTCATTGGCAAGCACCTGTTAATTAATACGGATAGGAACTTGGACCTAACCCTCTTAACGACGCCGATGATCGGCGTCCCAACCCTCGCCGATAGGTCGAGTAGGTTCCCAATCACGCTGGTTACGCGCGCCAGAACACCACCCTCAACGGGCAGGTTATAGGGTAGTGGGTGTATGGGTATCTCACCATCAAGTATTACGAGGTCAATATCCCTCCTACCCCTCAGCTTATCCTTAAGTAGTCTGATTGCCAATTCCCTCTCCCTAATCTGTGCTTTCCTGGTAATCACCCTCTCAAACTCACCAACATCCTCAAAAACAACCTCACCGGTCATGTACCTATCATAGGAACCATTAAGATAACCGACATAGCCGTAGGAAAGCACGGTCATGACGCCACCAATTAATTCAAGGGGTGGCGTTGGGTAACTTGAGTCAATGGCATAGGCATTAATCGCCCTCGCTGATGAGCCCAGTTTCCTCACCAAACCCCTACCCTCCAATATACCCCTTAGTTCGCGTATCATGGATAATACTTGGGAATCCACACCCCTACTGAGTATTTCCTTTACGTCGGATTGTATTGAAAGTAGTAACGGCGGCTCAATCCAAAACTCAATATCTCCAGGTCCATAATCACTGGGTAACATCTAGAAAATAAACACAGGGAATTATATAAAGCACTTGCACAGTAAAACTAGCCTTCGGTAGTTCAATAGGTGCCTTTCAGGC
>DAJV01000132.1:7549-16462 GCA_002496475.1 Vulcanisaeta sp. UBA163
CTGAGGATCTAAAACTAGCGCCATTGGCGCTGGACTATTCATCAAGAATTATTCCAAATGCGATTAGGGATAGTATCCAGGTACATGGAGGCATAGGCTTCACAGACGAATTAGACCTACACCTATATCTAAGGAGGAGCGTTACGCTGGGTAAGATTTACAGCCTAAACGTGGAAGAGGTATGGAACTCATATGATAAATCTGGAGTTCATGAGTAATTTTACCAGGAATTTACATGTGATTACCTATCGGCCTCTGGTGGGAAGTAGCCGAAGCTTCCGTATATGGCTGGTACATCGGCTAGTCTGTAGCCCTTTAGTGACTCCATGAATCCCCTGAGGAGTAGCCATGATGGCGTTACCATCCTAAGCCTATATGGTACATTACTGTGTCCATCCGATATTAATGTGAAGAGTAGTAATCCCCTTGAGGCTTCGGTGAGTGTCGTTGCCTCTCCAGCACTTGGTGTTAAACCAACATGGGTCTTTGTTAGGAATGTCCAAATATTCCTAGCGGCTTGCGGCCTATCCTTAGGCGGTATCCTTGACAATATTTTTTCACTGAGTATTGGTGTGTCCGGTATGTTCTTAACCGCCTGCCTGATAATCTTTATGCTCTGCCTAATCTCCTCAACCCTGACAAGGAACCTTGAGTATGAATCACCCTCATCAGCCACCGGTATATCCCAGTCAAATTCATTATAAGCCTCGTAAGGCTCAACCTTCCTAACATCATACTCAACACCAGACGCCCTTAGAAATGGACCAACTAATCCATACTTGATGGCTTCATCCTTCGTTAACACGCCAACCTCCCTAAGCCTATGTATCGTTACTGGGTTCTTAACGAATATTGATCC
Organism: Vulcanisaeta sp. UBA163; assembly: GCA_002496475.1. Classification (GTDB taxonomy): domain Archaea; phylum Thermoproteota; class Thermoprotei; order Thermoproteales; family Thermocladiaceae; genus Vulcanisaeta. Next base: position 8,409 of record DAJV01000132.1, read on the forward strand.
CATATCATTCATTTTCCTCTCTAGATAATTCGTTAATTCATAAACGAAGTTGAGAACCTCAGGCTTAACATCCCACCTAACACCACCGGGCACGGTATAACTCAGTGTTGTCCTCGCGCCTGTAATTCTTATGAAGGCCTCGTTAATCACGTCCCTGAGTCCAAAGGCCCACATGTAACCCGTACTGTGGCCAATGAATACGGCGAGTATGCCAGTATCATAGAGATGAGTCGCTATCCTACTCAACTCAGCCAGAATGACCCTAATGTACTGGGCCCTCTTCGGCACATCTAGATCTGCGAGCTTCTCCACGGCACGTGAGTAGCCAAGATCGAAATTAGCAGAGTCTTGAATAGTAGGTCTCTCAATGAGTGGTAGTATGTGTATGTACAGTCTCGTTTCAGCTAGTTTCTCCACACCCCTGTGAACATAGCCTGGGTCTGGTATTGCATCAACTACATAGTCACCCTTAAGCCTAAGTATAATCCTCATGTGGCCACTACCTGGATGCTGAGGCCCAATGAAGACCAGGTACTCCTCACTCTTGTAGGCTTCTTCGACATACTCCTTGGGTATTAGCACAAAGTTCCTAGTGAATTCCTCAGGCACCTCCATCCTCACCGGTAATTCGGCGTACCTATCATTACTACTCATGACCATCACCCAGTGCTACCACCCGTCTCTTGCTTACTTTCGGCTGGTTTTTCCCGGGCCTGCCCTGTCTGTGGTGGCGTTGTCCCTGCAGGCTTCGGCTGTGGAGTTTGCTGTACTGGTTTTTGCGGTGCCGCCGCTGGCTTTGGCTGTGGTGGTGCCGTAGGTAGTCCCGGGAACTCCCTATCAACAATATAGAACTCCCTAACCATTGGCACGTCCTTCCTAAGCGGGAACTTAATCGGTGTGTCTTGGTCGATTAGGAAGTTCCTACCCATCCATGGGTTACCATCAAACCAAACGCCGAAGAAGTCATACATCTCACGTTCCTGGTAATCCGCACTAGGCCAGATATCGATTAGGCTTGGTACCCTTGGGTTGTCCCTGGGTATTTCCGTGGTTAGTACCACGAGTGTTGGCATTAATTCCTTCCTGCTATAGCTCGATACCCAGTACTCAATGTAGAACTTATTCTCGTGTGGTGCATCAATCACATTAACCGATTTTACATGATCGAAGCCAAGCTTTGATAAGGATGATGCCGCATCCCTTAATTTACCGGCCTCTGTATCAATACATATTCTATTTATGTCCATTACAATTATTTTCCTAGCTGATTCCTTGAGTGTAGGCATTAATTGATTATTTATTAATTCATAACCGAAGGGCCACTCCACCTTTTTCTCCTGGCAAACAGGTATGTGCGGGTTTTGCGCTATCCTGTGGGGTGGGTTTGGGGCTGGCTGCTTAGTTGGTGCTGGTGTGAATACCTTTGTTAGGTCAATGGTCCTTGGTTTAACGTTGGCCTTAGCCTCGCCTGTTTCTATCTTCCTCTGGACGATCCTAATCATTTGTATAACGGCTTCTGGCGTGGGTGGACAACCAATTGCGTAGGCATCAATGGGTATTACCTTATTTACGGGTACTGCGTGGTAACTATTCCAGAATATACCGCCCTCGGCGGCGCAGGAGCCCATGGCAATCACGTACTTAGGATCACTCATTTGCTCCCAGACGTACCTGAGGACCCTGGCCATCTTGAAGGTTATTGTACCCTCAACAAGGACTAGGTTTGTCTGCCTCGGTGAATGCCACGGCAGTGCGCCAAGCCTCTCGGCATCATACGTGGGGTTCCAGGTATGAGCCATCTCGACGCCGCAACATGAAGTCACGAGGTGTACGGGCCATAGGGAGTACTTAGTGCCCCACTTCTTGTATGGCTCTAAATATTTGTCAAGCGACATCTCGCATCACTCACCACTTGACCTTCTTATAAATTCTTTGGGATACGCTATTTTTAGTGCGTATTTATAACCAACATAGATGCTTGGCAATACTATTACGAGTATGGCTAGTATTATGTAGGTTATTGGCAGGGCTGCCGGCATAACTGATGATAAAATCAGTAGTATTACCACGATTGGTTCTATGCCCAGGAACATGAGTAGGAAGCCCACGTATTGTATTGGGAATACGTACCTCGCCTCACCAACTGGTGGGTTACCAGCCTCATACCTCTGAAGCTTTGATGTGTTTGGATTCCTCGCAGCAATCCTTCTTGCTATGTATATTATTGCCACGTCGGCTATTAGGGCTATTACCACGAGTACTATCAGTATTGCCAATGCGTCAATGAAGGCCGACATCGTGACCAGGAGTATTAATAATGAGATATTTTTAAGCAATAACTCCTTACCTAACTCAACGAAGCCCACATGCCTCACATCAACCCAATATTCATGACCTAAGTCTCGGCGCACACCCTATCCAACCTCATGCAAGCCACTTCAACACCCCTAAGGCTCAGTCTCAATCCGCCAATGCCGTTATTGCGACCTTAACAATCAGCGTACTCCGCACCTCAATGTGGGTAGGGTATTGGATACAGCGTTGCATGGCACACCATAGTTATGCGGATGCACTAAGTCATTCAATGCACTGCCCAAGCATTTTGTTAAGCGCCAGTGTTAGTAATGCCGTACTACCCACATCCCTACCAATAACCTTAACCTGTTGCCCCAAATTTAATTCACTCTGCATGAAGTGTTGATCAGATGCTTGGATCACCATCAATGTCCTACCCCTAGCCTCACCCTCCATGGAATCACCCCGAGTGCTTAGGAAGTATACTGTGTCTGGGTGAAGAAGCTCAACGGCGTCCTTTATGTCGGGCAACACGATTAGCGTAGCCCCAGACCTAAGTACAAGCCTGAAGGCCTCCGGTATTCCCTGTTGCGCTGCAGTGCCCACGGCTTTTGTGATTACTATAGTCCTTACACTGAAACCAAGGGATACCTTGACTGCATCAAGGAGTTTCTGAACACTGGCTGGGTTATGGATTACGGGTATTACATTATTCATTGCTTGTTGGCAATCCACGTAGTCGAACCCCCCTTGCACTTTATAAAATTATACCCAAAATTAAATTATTAAAAGGGCTTTAATTACTGAATTATGATGAGCGCACCACTAGTTAACGAGCTCATGGATAATGCAATAGTCATCGCAAAACCAAGGGACATTATATCAAAGGTCATCTCCAATATGAGGGATTATAGGGTATGGGTTGTCCCTGTGATTAATGATAATGGTAAACTAGTTGGTGTCCTAAGCTATAGGGAACTCCTTGAACGCAGGGTTAGCCTTAGATCCAAGGTCTCCAGTGCAATGTCACCGCCATACTCAATAAACCGGGACTCAGACCTAACAAGGGCAATGGGTAAAATCCTCACCCTAAGGGTTAGGGCACTACCAGTGGTAGACACCAGCATGAACCTGGTGGGTATCCTAACAAGGGAGAGGGTGCTAAGGTACCTACTGGATAGTGGGTTGCTGCCACACGTCAATGCGTCATCAATCATGTCGAGGCCTGCGATTACAATTGAGGCCAAGGAGGCCGTGGCAAGGGCTAAGTGGCTTATGATTAGGCATGGGGTAACACGATTACCAGTACTTGAGTCAAGTAAGTTATATGGCATTGTATCCATGAGGGACATAGTGGAGAGACTTTACTACGCATCAATACCAAGGCGTAGCCGGAGGGGTGACGTTGTTGGTACTGAGGATGACGTACTTGCAGCGCCCGTGAAGGCCCTGGCAACGACACCGGTAATAACCATAAGTGATAATAATGATATTTACACAGCCGTGAATGTAATGCTTGATAAGGGGATATCAGGCATGCCGGTTATTTCAGGGGATTCCGTGGTAGGCGTGTTATCGAGTTATGACGTGATAAAGATCGCCGTTAAACCATACGAGGAAATACCCATAGAGGCAAAACTCGCTGATGTGGATGAGAATACCAAGTCATTGATTGAGAGGGTGATTACGAATTACGTGGCTAAGATCAATAGGATGACTAACGTCATAGACCTAAAGATAAACATTAAGAAGTATGAAAAGGGCAGTGAAGGAAAGAGGAGTAAGTACTCAGTGCACATAATGCTTAAGGATAACGTGAATACATACGTCGTGAATGAGGTTGATTGGGACCCTGTGAATGCGGTTAGGTACGCCTTCGAAACCCTGATCAGGAGAATTGAAAGGGAAATAAACAAAGTAAGGGACACAAGGAGGAGGGGTAAGATGCGTGGGGGACCGCCAACCGGTGAGTAATTAGGGGATAATGATGAACGCACCCTTTAATGACTGGTGATTGCTTCGCCAACGACTGATGAGGGTAATCAGCCGGTACGTGAATTCCTCATTTATCAGCTACGGGGGTTCTCATCACCCAGATAATCCCTAAATGCTACCGCATTACCTGGAGTTAAAGTTTTTAATTCACTATCTCTATTTCATGTTTTCGTGATAAAGATAGGCATTGTTAAGGTTGAGGATAACTACCTGGAGGCAGTTATACAGGGCGAGACGTACACATTATTCGCACCATTAATTGAGTATTTACTAAAGAATCCGAATGTTGAGTATGCAATGTATGATGTTGACCACCCATTAACGCAAAACGTCAGACTTAGAGTAAAGACCAAGGGAAAACCACCACTTGATGCAATTAAGGAGGCAGTGAATAATGTACTGAGGGACATTGAGGAACTCGAGAAGGGATTCCTAGGTGGTTAATACTTGCTTTACGTACTTGGCGAATTACCTCAATGGTTAATCAGCATAATTAGGGAATTGGGGGAGGAGATCACCAGGGTTGAGAATTGTAATACTCCCTCACGTAGTATAATAATTAGTGTAAACGGGTCATGCCGCGCCAAGGGCTCTATCGTATTAACCCTAGTACCTCAGGTTGGTTCAATAACTATCCAGAGGACAACAGCGAGGGGGGTATTAAAGACCGCACTTGGGCTGTTAAGGAATGTGCATAATACCAATTCAATGACCGAGGCATTAATGGCACTGGGCTTCATGGAGACTAAGGTGGTTAGTCTTGCTGGGGCCACGGAGGTAACGTTGAATGCGCAGGTGGTACCAGGCAGGATATATACTCTTGTTACGTATACCCGTGATCATGAGGATCACGGTAATTACAGGGCCGTGTTAGGCAGAGGCACAACGAGGAATACCCTCATTATTGACTCAAGTGTCAATTGGTTGTTGGGATTGGCGGAAAATCTTTATATTACCAATGGCGATTTAGTTCCGGAGCTTTTAATACTATCCAGTATTTTTGACGCTGCCCTTGAGTTTCCTAACCCTCCTTATTAGGTTCATGGCCGATAGTAATGTGGCAACCCATTAAGTGCAATGAATACCACGTCCCAATTAAACACTGAGTATATTATTAGTAATGTGCTTCCCAGTAAATACGGTATTGTTAGTCTCAGTGGAGGCACGTCGCCTAATGCTAATACCCAACCCACGACTATTGATAAGAAAAGGCAAACTCTCGCCTTTTGAGGTGGGGTAATCCCTTTAACTTTCGTTCTTTTTCTAGTTAGGTCATCACATGCCCCTTTGGGCATAAACTACACAGTGATCTAAACGGAGTATTGAACATACTCAGGATTGCCACGGGGATGATCATCAAAAACATGAAGAAACCTCTATCCTACTTCGTACTTCATAACGGAGTAACACCCATAAAAGGGACGTAACCCCTGAGACCTCGGGGAACCCTCGCCATAAATGGCGAGGAGGAGATCATGTTCCCTTGGCCTTATCCATAATGCATAGGGTATATAGAGTAAATGCGGGTTAAAAATAAAATCCCCCAGGGCAATACTGCAGTATCAAGGATGAGGGGGTTAATAGTATCCATGCCCAGTGTGGTTGATGAGGTTAAGAGGGTCCTTAGTAATTATTCCTCATTTGAAGTAACCACGGAATTAGGCAGTGACCTAAGTGGTTATGATATTATTGGTATTATTGGCACTGATAGGTTCATTATCATGAATCTGCACAAACTGAACTCATGGGATGGTCCAATACTCACTGTTGGTTTTGGAATAGGCTTCCTAAACTCAATAGACATAACAAGCCTCAACAGGGCAATACCTAACATAATCACTGGTAATTATGATACTGAGGAAATACTGAGGCTCGCAGTGGACGTTAAGGGAAAAAGATTACCCAATGCGGTTAATGAGGCTGCCATATTCCCGGCAAGGAGCGCAATAACCATTGAGTATAGTCTATATGTGAATGGGGAATATGTGTGGCATGACATGGCTGACGGCTTAATCGTGTCCACACCCACGGGTTCCACGGCATATGCAATGTCAGCTGGAGGACCACTGATACACTCGAGGGCTCACGTGCTTGAGATCGTGCCGGTGAACAGTACGAACCTAGCGAGGGTGCCAATTATAGTGTCCAGCGATTCAACGATAGAGGTAAGGGACCTAATTTCCAGGTCCAGGGTGGAGATAATCATAGACGGCAGTATCAGGTCCTATGCGGGAAGCGAGATTAAAATAATGTCTGGTAGGCCGATAAAACTAATTAGGATTGGTAATATGCCGGGTAGCATAGGACGTTACGAAAAGAAACTAAGCCTACTATCTAACATGGACCTCCCACCAAGTGCCAAGTTCATACTTAAGATCCTGGAGTATGAGGGACAATTAACACAGAGGGAAATAATGGAAAAAACCATGCTCCCAGGCAGGACCGTTAGAAATGCATTGAGTATTTTAATTAGGAAGGGGTTAATCAAGAGGCAGGTGATCCTCAGGGGTAATAAGGAGGTTGTGATGTACTCATTACCGTCCATGTCACGCTAAATGCCTACCCTTAATACTCGTACATCTGATACTCCTTCTTTCACCCCTATCCATTACACTAACCAGTAATACGGCCGCCACGTGATCCCTAATGTTAATTACCAATCTAGGCCAGATAATTAATTGACCATGGGTTATGTACTTTCTTAATTCACACCTTACCATACAATTATTGCATGTAAAGGGGAATTAAAAAGCAATTTGTAAGGTGCATAACCTGCACAATTTCCATATAGCAATATTATCATTATGAACCATAAATTTAATAAATTCTACAGTGGTGATAGAATATTGATGGCTATTAATGATGAATCGAAAAAGGAGGATAATGGGAAAATCATTGGGGAAGGTCAGGATTTAATAAGGAGGATAATAGAACCTTCACCAGCCATTGTTAGGGTTCACTGCTATAATTGTAATTTCGATAGTATAAAAATACCTAACGGTGTTGAGTTCAGGTTTAGATTATTAATGCCGTTCATGGCTGCCGTAGTTAGGTATAGGCAGTTCATTAAGGACTTAATGACACTCGACTCAAAGTCAGTGGTAACAGCCATATACCAATCGAAGGTTAAGGAGAAGAAGATGGAGAGACCAGTCGTTGTTATTTACGGGGAGATAAAACCAACAAAGAGAATATGGAGGGTCCTGGGCATTTATAACCTTGTGCTGGATGACTACAGGGACTCAATAGTTAAGCAATTCAACATAATAACAAAGAAGGAGATTTGGCACTACCACCAGAGCGTCTCACTAAACGGAAAGACACAGCACATAGGCATAGTACTGGCCAACAGGGTATTAATTAGATACCTAACGAGGTTCGGCGAGGACGGAGCATCAATTAAAATGATACTACTAACACCAGACGGTATACAGACAAGGAGAATACATGCCGACTCAGAGGAGGAAGCCGCAGCAGAGGAAAGATCAATGATAGGCGAATAAATAGAACAAAACCAAAACTCATTAAAAACAAAGTATAACCATCCAAACATCCGTAAAAGAGGACCCATCAAAGAAACCAAAACATCCAGAGCCCATTACCAGACCTGCAATGCACTCATAATGAGGGGATTGAAATGAGGGCAGCAACACAAAAAAGGACTAAAGCAATAATCAAGGTAATGAAAAACCAGGCTATCAATAACTCCACCCAAAATCTCACGAGCCTAAAAACACGACTAGCGGCCCCGCCGGGACTTGAAC
>DAJV01000132.1:16576-16914 GCA_002496475.1 Vulcanisaeta sp. UBA163
ATGAAGGGGGTTAGTGTTGGTTTGTGGTTACACCTAGCCCTGTGTCGATTGTTGCTTTGAATTTTCTCCACCAATTTATGTAGTCCTCGTAGTCCTCGAAGGCCCACTCCTTTGATCCTATTTCCCTAGCCATTGTCGCCACTACGTCCCTGGTTCTCTCGCTTTCCCAGGGTATTGGTTCCGCGTTTGNNCTTCATTGAGTACTCCGCGAATTCCCTGTACAGGTCCTTATTTGGTTGCATGCCAGTCACCTCGGTGTACAGCCTATCCAGCACAGGTTCTACCCAGCCCCTGTGGAACCTGCAAAGCCCTGCGTCATCAATCAGTGCCTCCATCAT
>DAJV01000132.1:17054-17328 GCA_002496475.1 Vulcanisaeta sp. UBA163
CCTCTCATGGAATATCTCATCGAGTTTCCTGGCTGCTGCCCTAATTCCATTCTCCGCAATTAGCCTTAGGACCTCCGTGGTCTTCCCAACAAATCCCTTGATTAATTCATTGGCTAACTGGGCGTTCTTCCGTGAATCAATTATTGGATTAAACCTTAGTGGGTCGAAGGCAGGCCTGTCACTAAGCCCAACATCCTCGGGTCTGAGTAGGTTATGCTCCATTGAGTCGAATAGCCATGCAACCACGTGCCCCATCTCAATTGCATCAAGGCCG
>DAJV01000069.1:0-2442 GCA_002496475.1 Vulcanisaeta sp. UBA163
AACTAGGGAGCAGATTGACGAGGGGGTTGAGAAACTAGACCAAGCAATCAAGAAACTTGACGAGCAGTATCAAGGCTAGGGTTTGGAAAAATTTCATAAAATCGTGATAATTATTAATACTATTTTTATTCTATCAGGTTAATGCTTATTAGTATGTTGCCTCTTATTTTTGGTGCATGCCTCTGGAAGTTCCTAGGAGGTCTTGGGGTAAGTTGAAGCAGTTTATTAATGGTAAGTGGGTTGAGGCTCACGCCCTTAATTATGCCCAGCTCTTTGATCCAGGTGTTGGTGATGTTATTGGTGAAGTTCCACTTGGTGATAAGGAGGATGCTGATGAGGCCATTGAGGCCGCCTATGAGGCCTTCAAGACCTGGAGCCGAATGCCAGTCCCCGATAGGCTTCAGTACATCTTTAGGCTTAAGTGGGTTATGGAGGAGTTTAAGGAGGATTTTGCTAGGGTTAATACGCTTAATCATGGCAAGCCAATCAATGACTCTAGGGGTGATTTGAGGAGGAGTATTGAGAATGTCGAGGCCTCAATAGCCGTGCTATTAAGCCTATCCAAGGGTGAGTATCAACGTGAGATTGCTAAGGACATTGATGAGGTAATGATGAAGGAGCCGCTGGGCGTATTCTCAATAGTGACTCCATACAACTTCCCAATAATGATACCCTTCTGGTTCATACCATACGCCGTAGCACTGGGGAATACGGTTGTCGTTAAGGTAAGCCCCGTAACGCCAATACCAATGACCTACGTCATGGAGAAGATCGCCGACGTGTTCCCACCTGGCGTTGTTAATTTAGTTCACCTGGATAATTCAGTGGTTGATTACTTGGTCAGCCATCCACTCGTTGAGGGCACCGCATTCGTTGGTACATCAACAATAGCCCTTAAGCTCTATGAAACCGCGGCCAAGGCAGGTAAGAGGTACCTTGGCGGTGGTAGTGCGGCTAATTACGCCGTAGTAATGCCTGATGCCGTGCTCGATAGGACTGTGGAGACGCTCATTCACTCTAAGTACGGTAATACTGGGCAGAGGTGCTTAGCTATTCAGAATATTGTGGTTGTTGGTGATGATGATTTCTATAATAAATTCAAGAATGCCTTCGTTGAGAGGGCTAAGAGGTTGAGGATTGGTTATGGACTTGAGGAGTCCACCGAGATGGGTCCAATGACCACTGAGCAGTATAGGCGTAATGTAATTGCTAAGGTTGATAAGGCGATTAATGACGGCGCTAAGGTCGTCCTTGACGGTAGGAATTACAAGGTACCCGACTACCCAAGGGGCTTTTACTTAGGACCAACAATACTCGAGGGTGTTACCCCAGATATGGATATTGTTAGGGAGGAGATCTTCGGCCCTGTGGCTAATTTAATTAGGGCTAAGAACCTTGATGAAGTCATTGACTGGATTAATAGGGGTAAGTACCACCATTCAGCAGCCATATTCACGCAGAACGGTGCCTGGGCTAGGCAGTTCGTCAATAATGTTAATGTTGGTAATGTGGGCATTAACATAGGTATTGCAGCACCCGTTGGCTGGTTCCCATTCGGTGGTAGGAAGATATCAGGCCTAGGAAGCCACCACCCACAGATAGACGTAGTAGACTTCTTCACAGACAGGAAAATAGTGATAACGAGGTGGTTTTAATATACGGCGAAATGGATTGCTAGCTTGCCTTTCTACTTATTATTAAAAATGTCGTAGCTAAGTACTTAAATGGCGCATGAGTACCTAGCGTGCGATCAAAAACGTAGAATAACGAAGCGAGTTTCTTTATCTTGTTAGTACTCCATTGATGAAGTCTTGATGGGATTACATTGGACAATACATGAATACCTCGAATATCAACCACCTTAAACCCATTATTGCCCAATATCTCGATTAGCTCCTTAATTGTGAAGAACCTAAATGGAATGATCTCGTTATTATGACCATACCAATAACCAACATGTCCCCTACCATTAACTAAACCCTTAAGGAACGCCCTCATTGATATACCACCAAGTAACGCCTCGTATGCCATATCAACACATGCTAGATTATCAGCATCGAATATTAGGTAACCATTATAATCCAAGACTCTTGCAACCTCCTTAAACGCGACCTCAGAATTAACTATATGATTAAAAACACTGCCATACGCAACAATAGCATCGAATGAATGATCCTTAAATGGCAATTTAATGGCATCTCCCTGTATTGGATCACTACATCTCCTGGCCTTAATACACTTTGTGAGTGAAGCCCGCGATATATCAAGACTAACTACGTGATAACCACGCTTCCTAAGCAGCATTGTCCAGATACCCGTTCCACTGCCAAGATCAAGTACCTTACTCCGTATTTTAACACCATCAAAATAATACTTAAATATTTCATAAAGCTCACCATATAAGTGCCTATAGTATTGCGAGAGTTTTATGTAAACTTTTTC
>DAJV01000069.1:2473-4045 GCA_002496475.1 Vulcanisaeta sp. UBA163
GAAGATGATTGATCGTCACCCTCCACTCCCAACCTCCCAGCTGCTGTTGAGAAGAAGTGGGTTAATAAATACTTCTGTTATGAAGAATTAATATATAGCTTGAAATTATAATTTTAGGTAAAGCATTATAAAGCATTATTTAGCCCCTCATGAATATCTTATCCTTCAATTTACCATCCTCAAAGATAAGATAGGCAAGCTTAAGTGCACCAACCATGTACTCACTACCAGCATTAATAACGGGTATTCTCCTACCCTGCTTACATTGTACGTAATCTATACCTGGTGATTCATGAATATGACCGTGAAGGCCAGCAGCTGGGCAGAAGTTCTCGAGAACCTCCTTAACCGCTATACTACCTGCGTGATCCATAACCACTTCACCACCTGCAGTTACAGGTCTTAAGTCAGGTGTTAACTTCGGTGCTAGATCTATGTTTGTTCCATATGGAGGTACATGTATTGCAGCCAACAATCTAGGCAATTTACTTGAATCAACTTGACTAAATAGTCTTGTTAATTTTTCCTTAAGCACCTCCTCAGGTAACTCCCGCTCAGTATGCCAGGGTGTTGGGTTTGAATAACCAAAGCCAAGTATTAAATACTTATTTACCTCAATTATCCTTTCATCACCATAAATTAGCGTATCATTATCGAATTTCTTAATAGTCTCAACGAATTCGTGCGGATCATCATTCCCTGGGAAATAGAACAACCTAACATTAGACTGCCTATATCTCTCCTCTATTTTCTTAATCCAGTCAGTGAAGCTTTCTATCATTAATTTCACTAAAACCTCCTTAGCCCTATTCGGGTTCTTCACTAGTTCATCATACTCATCCTCATTAACAATGTATGGATAATAACCACTATTTTTAGCATCTCTCAAAACTTCGTTTAATTTATTTTCACCAAATTTCTTAACATCACCAAACACATTAGCCGTATAATCACCCGTCTTTAACTTAATAATGGGCATCAATGCCTTGCCCGTTAAGTCACCATTAAGAATAACAACATCAACCTTAAACATCTTTGGTATATTAGCAAGCTTTGCATAGGCTATCTCTGAACCATGTAAATCTGATACTAATACAACTCTAATCCTATCTCCCATTGACCTAAATCTCTCATTAATACTTTAAAAAGCTTTCCCTCAAATCTGCGTAGAATAAATATTAACTGTGAGTAAAGCTTATAAAAAAGATATTTATTGCTGTATTTAATATGGTTCAGGATATTGTAGAAGAAAAGCTACGGAGGGGTCTTTCAATGATTGAATCCTGCAGTAATTACAATGCAACGTGTAGATTACTTGGTGGTATTGCAATTGTTTATTTAGTCCATGATATCTATCCTGAGGTTCCAGCACTGAGGCGTGAACCAAAGGATGTTGATTTAGCAGCCCATAGGAAGGATTCCCAGAAGATAACTAAGGCCCTTGAAAGCATCGGAATACAACCTGATAGGCAATTTAATGCACTTCATGGATGGGAGAGGTTGAAGTTTAGAGACTTGAAACTCAATATGGTGGTCGATATATTCCTCGACATATTCAGGGAGAGCCACGTG
>DAJV01000123.1 GCA_002496475.1 Vulcanisaeta sp. UBA163
ATATGAGCACTGCGGAGGTTATTAGTAGTAGGCCCATGATTATTATTGAGGAGTTGAATATGACTGCCGTAGGCCCAACACCAAGGTCACTAATGTAGTTCCTAGAGACGGAGTACCCTGGATAGAGTACCTCGGCAATGAGCATTAGTAGTAGGAATTCGACCGTACCGATGAATATTAGGAGCCCTGCCGCACTTAGCTTATTAATAGTCATCGCACAATTATTAATCGCTGCCTATTAATTACTATGATTATTTATATTATGTATATTATTGGTTAAACGTTTATTAAGGGGGTTGCAGGCATTGGCATGGTCATTAACGTGATTAGGATACCTCATGTACCAACAAGTGAGGAGTTGTGGAATGCCGTAATTGGTGTTTACTCTAGTCTTCAGGTTAGGAATCCAAGTACTGAGCCGGGTATTGATAGGTTAAGGAGGCTTGAGTTGAGGAGGGTTAGGGAGGTCAGGAAGTACTTGACCGATGCCTTCCGTGATGTGGCCCTTGGGATGCCCTTCCTGGACTCCCTGCATCCATTCTATAGGGAGTTGATTGAGTTAATGATTGACAGGGCCGTGTATAAGCACTCCCTGGCTAAGGTTGGTCATGCCACGAAGGCGCTCTCATCTATTTATAAAGACGCAATCTTATCCATTAGGTCTGCTACCACGAATTATGACATAATTAGGGCCAGAAAGAACTTCCTGAGTAGGGTTAGGGATCTGGTCATGGATTTGAAGCCTGAACTTGATTTCCTGAAGGGTGCTGCGGTTAAGCTTGATAAATTACCAAACATAGAGCCTGGAATGTTCACGATTGTTGTTTCAGGCATGCCAAATGTCGGCAAGAGTAGTTTCGTCAGATGCGTTAGTAGTGGCAGGCCTAGGGTGGCTGAGTATCCATTTACAACTAAGGAGATCCATGTTGGTCATTTCACGGTATTTAACGATGTAAAGATCCAGGTAATAGACACCCCGGGGCTTCTTGATAGACCACTAAGTGAACGTAATAAGATAGAGCTACAAGCCATATTGGCACTTAAGTACTTGGCTAAGGTGATCGTCTTTATACTGGATCCTACGAGTCACAGTGGTTACTCATTGATAGAACAAATAAATTTACTAAGGGAAATTCGAGGTGAATTCAATGCGCCAATGTTCGTACTAATTAATAAAATTGATATGGCCACGGAGAATGAGGTAAATGCTGCATTGAGTAATATAGCCGTTATTGACGACTCAATACCCATATTCAAGGTATCAACAATTAACTGCGGTGGTTGTAAGGATGTTATTGACCACATAGTTGATAATTACGTAATACCCATGCTCAGGGAATCATTAAGTAGACAATAGGGATTAAACATTATAAGTACCTGACTTAGCATAATCACGATGCAAATAGCCATAGCAGCACATTCAAGTGCTGTGGATCCTAAGAGCGAGGTCATGGCTAGGGAATTCCTTAAGGAACTTCATTCTCAATGCCCAGCTGTTACGTTACTACTTGGCGGTTATTGGGGATTCATGAAGTCCATAGTTGATGATTCATTGAAACTGGGGTTCAGGGTCGTTGTCATACTTCCCCTGGAGAGACATGATGTTGAGCTGCCAAGTGGTGTTGTTAGGATTGACAGCGGGTGCGAGTTTAGATGTAGGTCTGTCATCATGGTTAGGTCCAGTGATGTACTTGTGGCATTGGGTGGTGGTGCCGGCACAATGATTGAAGTACTCCTAGCTTACGCCATGGGCAAACCTGCATATGTTCTGATTGGGACCAACTTAAGTAGTGATGTTTTGCCTAAGGCATTTCCTGAGTACGTTGATGATAGGAGGGTTGTCAGGATCAGGTACTTCGACGACCCAGTTAAACTAGCCAAGGAGACTTGCCGGGAAAGGGTTACGAGCGTTAAGACAATGTTTGGTTAGTCACTAGTAAGGATTTAAAAACCCATTAATTAATCATGATTCGATGCCGTCATTACTGGATAAAATTAAGCCCATGAGTATTGGACAGGAGAGATTCTTAAACGCACTTAAGGATTCGAGGAATGAGGTAGTTGGTGCCTTTGGCCCAACTGGTACGGGCAAGAGCCTTATTTCATGCGTTTACGGAATTTCATCAGTACTTGCTGGAAACTATAAACGGTTTATAATAGCTAGGCCGGTTGTTGATGTTGGTACCGGTAAGTCATTGACCCCTGAGGAACTTGGTGACTTGTATTATAAAATTGCCTCAGCCTATCTCGAGGACATTCTTGAGGGATTGATGGATAGGGAGGGGGCAACGAAGCTTCTCCAGGAGGGTAAAGTAATGGTCACCGATACCTCTTACCTAAGGGGTAGGACATTCGATGACTCGTTGATATTCCTAGACGATGCGCAAAACACTCAACCTGAGAATGCCGCGGAGATACTCATGAGAATTGGTAGGAACTCACGGCTAATAATAGCGGGTGACCCAGTACTACAGAAACCACTCGGTGTTGAGAAGGACGGGGCAACACTACTTAGGGAAGTGCTTCTTAATGAGGAGAATACCGTGGTAGTGGACCTTGGGCTTAAGGACATTGTTAGGCCTGGCGCCAAGAGGGGTGTTAAGGTATCCCTTGAGTTAAGAATGAGGAAGAGAGAATTGAGCAACAGGGAGAGACAAATCCTTGATTTAATAAGGGTCCACGCACCGGATGCTGATGTTGTTACTGTAATCGAGTTTAGGCAGGAGAAGGAAAACCTAGGTGTTAAAAGTGAGGGTGTTCCTGATGCATTAATAATTGCTAAGGAGGGTCACCTAGGTAGGGTCGTTGGTAGGGGTGGCGAGAGAATCAAGGCAATTGAGGGAGAGAGCGGTTTTAAGGTGAGGACTGTGGAGATGGACCTAAACTTTAAGGAGTGGGTTAGGGCACTTCACCCGGTTGGTTGGATTGGTAAGCACATTGTTGATGTTGATTTTGCAGGCCCTGAGCTAATGATTATCGTGAGGAAGAATGCCTTCGGAGCCTTTGTTGGACAGAGGGGAATCTATGCCAGGTTAATTGATAGGGTTTTTAAGCGATTGATAAATGTCGGCATTAGGGCCATGGAGAGTGAGGAATAAAGACCTAGGGCACTTCTATATTTGCATGTCTCATTCTTATTTCATCCTCCGTCTTCTTAAGTCTATGCATTAACTCTGCAATTATGGCGTCAAGAAGAACTATCGCAGTATCCTCAAATAGTGTGCCCAGTGGTGCCAGTGGCTCATGAAGACCAAGTATTTGCCTAGCAAAGTAATCATCCATCTTGGCCACCTTTGTCCTACCGGGTACCTGTACCACTAAGTCAGCGTAACTAGTCAGTGGTGAGTCTCTATAGCTTGTTATTGCAACTACCATAGCCTTCATTTTCTTGGCGGCCTCCGCGGCTGCCACGACCATCGTAGTTGTGCCACTACCTGATATGGCGACGACTAGGTCACCCTCGCCCACGCTTGGCGTTATTGTTTCACCAAGCACGTAGGACCTGAAACCCAGGTGCATTAGTCTCATGGCAAATGCCCTACCCACAAGTCCCGACCTACCTGCACCAACAACAAGTACACTCTTATTATTCTTATACACACTTATTAATGCATCTACGAATGATTCTATTTCCCTAATATTAATTGCATTAAGGGCGTTTAGAATAAAGTTCCCAATTTCTACATATGCATTCTTAAAATAGTTGAGATCCTCCATTTACTGAAAAATTAAACTTAAAGTATTTAACACTTATCCTACATGGACGCAGCATATATGTATTTCCCAGATAATACCATGAGCATGAGGGGGATATGTTTATATAGGAGCTGGGCACGTCTCTATTCAAAAAACGTTCACCATTGGGGAAAATGATCACCCAAACCTTAACAGGGCCGGTGGGCAGGGAGGAGAAAGCATTAGTGTATGGGGTGCATGTATACGGAAATCTATATGGATGCAACAAGGAACTGCTTAAGGATGAATTATACCTAACGAAGATAATTAAGGAGGCTGCCGATATCGCAGGAGCGCTTGTTGTATCGACATTTTACTACAAGTTTGGAATTAATGGCGGAATATCCGTAGTCGCCATAGTTGCCGAGAGCCACATCTCGATCCATACCTGGCCCGAACATGAGTATGCGACTGTTGATGTCTATACCTGCGGTAACCATACGAGGCCAACGGCCGCCTTTGAATACATAGCCAAGAGCCTAAATGCCAAGAAGGTTGAGGTCTTTGTGTCAGATCGGTCATACTACTCAAACGTTAATGGCGAGTCTAGGGGTGATGAAGTGAGTTGAATACTACCTATTGCCCCTCATTTTCAAAATCATAGTTGTTTTTCTCCATTATCAACTCCCTAGGAATAAACAACTGAACTAGTCTAGTGGGTTTTGGTTCGCCCTGTCTCATTACTAATGCCTTATACCTACCACTAAGGAGCCGAAGTGCATCATCATTA
>DAJV01000063.1 GCA_002496475.1 Vulcanisaeta sp. UBA163
GGAGGGCCAAGTAACAATTGAGGGTGAGACTATTAAGCTTCCACAACCATTTATCGTAGTAGCCACGCAAAACCCCATTGAGCTCGAGGGAACATACCCACTACCCGAGGCGCAATTGGACAGGTTCATGATAAGAATAAGACTAGGATACCCAAGGGAGGAGGTTGAGTTGAGACTTGCAGAGGACATAGACCTGGGTAGCATTAACTCCATAAATGCCGTATTAAGTAGGGAGGACATTACGAATTTGCAGTCATTAATGCAATCAACCCATGTTGATGCCTCGGTGATTAGGTATATTGTAAACCTAGTGAGGGCTACAAGGAACGCACATGATATAAAGCTTGGAGCAAGCCCAAGGACTACACAAGTTCTTAGTAAGTTGGTTAGGGCTTGGGCGTTATTAAATGGTAGGGATTATGTTATACCCGACGATGTAAGGTTATTGGCGCCCTATGTGTTGAGCCATAGGGTTATAACCACTGGTGTTGACACCAACGTAGTGATAAGGCAATTACTCCAACAAGTGCCAACGCCATTAATGGAGAGGGTGCTTCATAAATCATGATACGCATTACACCAAGCGATAGATTACTGGTGATGTACCTAGTATTCTCTGGAATTACGTATATCGGCCTATTAATGAATAATCAATTTGGCGTATACTTCGGCTTAATACTGTTTATTGTATTTACAGCATACGTACTATCATGGTACCTACTAATGACCATAACTATACTACATACACAACTATTGTTTAGTCAGGACAGGGTGGAACTTGTTGTGGGCGAGTCATCAGCGATTGGCATTAGGTTAACATCAAAAATACCATTACACCCCATAATAAGGTTAACCCTAGTATGTTCACCTCACGTATTAATTGGCACTCAGAGAATCAGGATAAATGGCGGTGAGGACATAATTAGGTTGGTTAGTCGGTGGGTTGGCGTTGCAAGGATCATCGGTGGTATCATTGCACTTGAGGAGCCACTGAGCCTCTTGATGATTCAAGCCATGCTCCACAGTAATGGTGTTAGTATTATTATAAGGCCAAGGAGTACTCGTGAAACCCGTGGTGAATCGGGCACTGGTGGTTATACAGAGTTAGGCGTTTCAATAGAGGGCAGGTTAGGCGACCTTAGGTCATTAATCGAATATGACTATGAGAAACCCGCATCAGTAATTCATTGGTTAACCAGTGCCAGGATTAATGAGTTAATGATGATTAGCAGAGGTGATTATGGTTCATGCCCCACATTCATCATGAACACTTCATCAAGGGCGCTGGTACCGAGGAATGGCGAGAGACCCATTGACGAATCACTCCAGGTTATTTATGACTCACTTTATCAATGTGCAGAGGTTAAGGTAGTGCTTGTTGGCAGGAATTACATGGAGGAGAGGGTGGTAAGTAGGGGTATGATCCCTTTCTTGGAGTATAGTGTGAGGACTAGGGTAATCGGCAGTGTAGGTGCGAATAACCTAGTCGTGAACATACCAAATTACTTCCTGAGATATGTGGAACATGGCGATCTACTTGACGTTGCGTACATAAGGTCCTCCCTGGATGATGAACCAACCATTGAGGACATAAAGAAGGCAATGAACCTAGTGGGTACCAGGAATGGGGTGGTTCTGTTGGGTATTAATTTAAGCCCTGGTGTAGATAATACGGGTGAACCCCATGAGACTGAGTAATTACGTCTCCTACATCATGATCAGTATTGCGTGGTTACTCCTGGAGCTATTCATCGCTCAATACTCTGATGCGGCTTTTCTTGGTTTATTAATAAACGTGGCATCCACAGTAACAGTATCATACAGACCCGCCTACCATAAGTACCTATTTATTGTGAACACCGCGGTACTGACTTACGTGGGCTTCACAATACCCAATTCATTAACGTTAGCATACTCAATCATCCTAGCGACAAGTGTAGTAATTTACCTATTACTAACTGAAATGCTTGAGGCCAGTGCAATAGCCCTGTCTCTCTTCTTGATTTATTTATCATACGTAATCGAGAGACTCCTCTCAAAAACACCAATAATTAACCTACTGAGCTCCCTTGTTAAGGATTCAGGTCTGAATACCTCCTTGTTCATAATTGTATTTACATGGTACTTTTCCCTATTTATTGCTTCAGTAATTATAGTACTATTAATAATAATTCTAGATAAGAAAATATTATAATGCTGCCATTTACAGTAATATTTATTAGCATAACTTGATTAAAATAAATATGCCAGACCCCTTCTTAACCGAGGAACACCAGCTCATTAGGGGAAGCGTCAGGGAATTCGCTGAGAGGTACATAGCACCCGTAGCCAGGAAGATAGACCTCGAGGATTATTATCCAAGGGACCTAATCAGAGACCTCGGTAAGCAGGGCTTCCTAACACCATCAGCGCCCCCTGAGTATGGTGGGCCTGGTATTGACCTCAGGGGTAGTGCCGTGGTTGTTGAGGAGTTAAGCCGGTACAGCCCAACCCTTGGCTTCATCACCGAAATCGTAAACGACAACATAGTATATGCACTGCTTAAGTATGGCAGTAATAGGCAGAGGGAGGAAATACTGCCAAAGATTGCAGGCGGTGAGTGGGTTGCATCCTACGCCCTTAGTGAGCCGTGTTGTGGAAGTGATGCAGCTGCCATAGAAACCAGGGCTGAGAAAAGAGGGGGCGAGTGGGTAATTAATGGCAGGAAGATCTGGATTACACAGGGGGCCTATGCGGACATTTACCTACTCTTCGCCAGGACTGGTCCTAGGGAGGCTAGACACAGGGCAATAACCGCATTCCTAGTGAGGAGGAACGACTGCGTTGAGGTTAGTAGGTTGGAGATGATGGGCATGAGGGGTGCTGGCGAGGCTGAGGTCAAGTTTAATGACTGTATGGTCAGTGACGACGACGTGCTGGGTAAGGTTAATGAGGGGTTCAGGATTGCAATGGTGACTCTGGACTTGGCAAGGATTGGGATTTCCGCCGTGGCCCTTGGACTCTCCCAGGGCGTTCTTGATGAAGCTCTCGAGTGGGCGAAGACGAGGACTGCATTCGGTAAGTCCCTGGTTGATTGGGAGTGGGTTCAGTTCCAATTGGCCGACATCAAGGCTGGGTTGGAGATTGGTAGGACGGTGACGTATAAGGCAGCCTGGCTTTATGACAATAAGGACCCATCATTTGTGCTCTATGCCTCAATAGCCAAGTTATACACTGCTCAAATGGCCGTTAATATTGCTAGGGATGGAGTTCAAATACTTGGCGGCTTCGGCTATTCAAAGGAGAGTTTCTCGGAGAGAGCTTATAGGGACGCCAAGGTCCTAGAGATTGCCGAGGGAACTAACGAGGTCCAGAGGATGGTAATTCATAAGATACTAATGAAGGGTTTGCCGGAGGTAGAATTATGATCCCGGTAAAGCATCCATTACTTACTAGGGAGCATGAGAAATTCATGGATCTAGTGAATGAACTAAGTAGGAGGTATATTGAACCCGTGGCAGATAGGATAGATAGGGAGAACTACTACCCACGTGAGGCCATTAGGGGACTTGGCGAGAACAGAGTATTATCACCAGTCCTGCCCAGGGAGTATGGAGGGTACGGCATGGATATACTGGGCACGGCATTATCAATAGAGGTTATATCCAAATACAGCGGTTCAATGGGGATACTAACGGAGGTACAGGGCTTCCTTGTGGCTGATACCTTCTACACGTATGGTAGCAAGGAAATGAGGGAGGGGCTTGTCCCTAGACTCGCCAGTGGTGAGTTAATAGGTTCATTTGCCCTTAGTGAGCCGTGTTGTGGAAGTGATGCAGCTGCCATAGAAACCAGGGCTGAGAAAAGAGGGGGCGAGTGGGTAATAAACGGGAAAAAGATGTGGATTACCCAAGGAGTA
>DAJV01000006.1:0-516 GCA_002496475.1 Vulcanisaeta sp. UBA163
TTGTATGGTGTGCTTAATAAATCGCGTGGTTAGAGACGGTGTGAAGTGTCCATATTATGTACATGTGTTCTCCTTGTCTCAATAATAATTAGCATGGTTGGTACAGCACTAACACTGCTCAGTGAGGGTTCCAAGGGGTATTCCTGGATAGTGCGAAGAAACAAGGGTATCATTTTTAAGGTATTACGTTGCTAACTCTCCCGAGGAAACCTCCAATGGTAAACCTCTTGGTTCTTTTATGAAGAGTGTCGTGAATATAACACCCACTATCGCCATAGTAACCAGGACGAGCAATAGGTTCGACATGACTAAGTACTTAGCCGTCGTACTTAATGCGCTGCTTGTTATTGGGAAGAGTAATGGAATTAGCAATGCAGCCAGTGTGGCGCCCAGTTTACCACTGCCCGCGGCTATGCCGTGGCCAGTAGTCCTAAACCTTGTTGGGAATACCTCGGTTGGCAGTATGAATGTTGTTACGTTTGGACCAACGTTAGTGAAGAATTGAGCTAGCCCGTA
>DAJV01000006.1:555-5044 GCA_002496475.1 Vulcanisaeta sp. UBA163
CTGCCACTATTGAGAAGCCCATTATCTGCATGGCCTTCCTACCCATTTTATCCACTAGGAAGGCTGCCGCGTAGTAACCAGGGACGAGGAAGGCTAGCACTACGTATAGTTGTACGTAAATACCGGCCAGTGGGTTTTTGGCTAGGCCTATTGCTGAGGTTATGAATGGGCCAAATATATTCATGCCGTAGAAGAAGACGTCCATTGCAAACCAGGGTATTGCAGTGCCAAGTATTACTGGTAGATACCTAAGCAGGTTCCTGTAAAGGCCGTTATTGGTATTATTTACGTTATTAATTTCCACGTTCTGCCTAAGGACGTCCTTAATGGCCTTCTTGGCGCCATTAACATCACCCTTGACGAAGTACTCAAACCTAGGTGTCTCATGAACTTTACGCCTGAAGTAAATAACTAGGGCAGGCATGATCGCACCAAAACCAAGTATTATCCTCCAGGCAATGTCTGGGTTTATCTTAGCATTCAGTAGTCCGAGGCCGAGTAGGGCGGCCGTTACTATGCCCCAACCCTGCATTGAGAAGACGCCGGCCACGAATAAGCCCCTACTCCTTGCTGGTGCGTATTCACTCATTAGCGTTGCGCTTATTGGGTAGTCGCCGCCGACGCCGAGGCCTAGTATGAACCTGGTTATCCAGAGCATTGTTGGATTTATCGAGAATGCCGAGGCTACGGCACCGGCCGTCAATAACGCCGCCTCCACGCCGTATATGTACTTCCTACCGAATATGTCGCCAATCCTGCCAAATATGAAGGGGCCTATGACGGCGCCGAAGAGTGCGGCTGATGATATTAGGCTTATTTCCGACGCAGTTAACGACCAGACTTGCCTTAGGAAGACTAGGGCTATTGATATTGCGAATAGGTCATAGGCATCCGCGAAGAAGCCTGCGCCGGATATGAATAGTAGCTTTAGGTGCCCTGGTGTTGGCTTCGACCAGTCAAGCGGCCCAAAGGGCGTCTTACTTGACATCATGTAACGTGAAGGCAAAGCCTTAATAGAGCTTTTGCCAGTAAAGTAATGATCATATGTATTAATAAATATACATATATATCAACGCAACACCCATGAGGCAAATTTTTATTAATGCTTATTAACCACGTATAGCGATGCCTGTCATAGACCTAGCGCAGGTGGATTTAAAGGCGTTAACCCCAGACCAACTGGACTGGAGGAAGTTCGTATTACCCACAGACCACCCAATGAGAGTTATTAGAATTGAGAAGGTCGTCGCAAACATAGGCGTTGGGCAAAGCGGTGAGAGGCTTGAAAGGGCTGCCAAGGTTCTTGAGGAGTTAACGCAGCAGGAGCCAAGTTATAGACTTGCCAAGAGATCAATTAAGGACTGGGACGTTAGGAAGGGAGAACCAATCGGTGTGGCGGTTACTCTAAGGAGGAATAAGGCTGTTTGGTTCCTACTCAGGGCGTTGGCTGCGGTGGACTTCACGCTAAGGGAGGGCTCATTTGATGATTGGGGTAACGTGGCCTTTGGAATTAGGGAGCACATAATGATACCGGGTACTAGGTATGAGCCGGCCGTGGGCGTCTGGGGATTAAACGTGGTTACGGTCCTTGCGAGACCTGGGTTGAGGATCATGTATAGGAGGAGGGCTAGGAGTGATGTTGGTAGGGAGCATAGGGTGACCAGGGAGGAGGCAATGAAGTACTTCCAGGAGGTCCTCGGTGTAAAAATAATCAGGTAACATTCCCCACAGGCTTTGATTGGGTCTCACGCCGTAGTTTCCTATTGATCTACTGTGACCCTTAATTGGCCCTAGTATATAATCTATTTATTACTATTTACGTAACAGTGGACCCTTACTTAAATAGGGTTACTTACCCCATAATAATCGTGTCAGCATGGGAAGAGATTATGAAGGCCGCTGGACAAGTAAGTAGCATGAAGGAGTTATTTATCAAGGCCAGGTCGGCTGGGTTTAATGTGGCAGAGTTAATGAACAAATATCTAAGTTCTGAGCCGTTATTTAGTTTCATAGGTCTTCAATTTGTGGAGGTTGGTGATGGTTTCGTTAAAGCCATGTTTCCGTTTAAGCGGGAGATCCTTAGGCAAGGTGGTATGGTTCATGGTGGTGTTGTGATGACCGTGCTCGATACCGTGCTCGGCACTGCCGTGATGACTATTAATGATGGAATCAATCAATTTACCGCGGAGTTAAAGGTTCACTTTCTTGAGCCATTGATTAAGGGCCCATTCACCGTAGAGGGCAGGGTGATTAGGGCTGGTAGGCACCTAGCTGTTGCTGAGGGTCGTGTTCATGACGCTAATGGCAAGCTTTGCGCCCTGGGTGTTGGTACCTGGTTCATGGTTAAAAATAGTAATAAAAATGGATCAAATGGTTCATAGTAAGTAATTTTCTTAATGGCAAATACTTTATTAATTAATATTCAAGGTACTGGGTAATGTATAGGGTCCTGGATCTAACGAGATTATACCCAGGTGGTGTGGCTACAAGGATACTGGCTGACCTTGGTTTTGATGTCATTAAGGTCGAGGATACGGAGACCGGTGATTACCTTAGGGAAATATCGCCGAGGCTCTTTGAGTGGTTGAACGCGGGTAAGAGGAGCATTGCCATTAACCTAAAGACGAGTGAGGGCAGGGAATTATTCTATAGGTTAGTTGGGAGGAGTCATGTGGTGATTGAGGGCTTTAGGCCAGGCGTGGCGAGGAGACTCGGTATTGATTACGAGACGCTTAGGGGGATTAACGATGGGATTGTTTATTGCTCAATAAATGGCTATGGTGAGTACGGCCCATACTCAGGGCTGTCGAATCATGACATTAACACGGTGGGTGTCGCCGGTCTATTGGACCCAAGCCTATTTAATGATGGAGTGCCCGGGCCATTGACAGTGCAAGTGGCCGATGTTGGTTCAGCACTACTATGCGTAATTGGCGTCCTAGGCCTACTACTGCGTGGTGGCGGTGGTAGGGTCGAGGTCTCAATGATGGAGTCAGCTTTACTCTTCAACTCCCTAAACATGGCCATGGCCTACGATGGGTCGGACCCAAGCTTGACGGGCAAATACCCGTTCTACAACGTTTATAGGTGTAGGGATGGCTACATAACGATTGGTGCCATAGAGGCCAAGTTCTGGCAGGGCTTGTGCAAGGCCTTGAACCGTGAGGATTTGGTTAATAGGCAATTCGATAAGGAGGTTATTAACGAGTTAAATAAGGAGTTCAGTAAGTACACTGTTGCTGAGGTTCTGAGGCTTCTTTGGAGTCATGACGTTCCTACAGCTCCGGTAAATGCCATAAAGGACCTTGAGAATGACCCACAACTAAGGGCGAGGGGCTTTAATGGGAGTGATTTTCTTAATCCATTGATGATAAATGGCGTTAGGTTGAGGGTGCGGGGCAAGGCGCCAAGGTTGGGTGAGGACACGGTGGAGATTTTAACAGAACTTGGTTTGCCGCGTGACGAGATAAGTAAATTGGTTGAGTTGGGCGTGATAAATAAGTAATCCTAGGCAAATAATAATCGGGGCTCAGGTAATAGGCCCCTTTCATGACCCATCTCTAGTAATGCCTTAATTGCCTTCTCGCCTTCAATGCCCATGTCCATTGTATACTCATTTACGTACATCCTAACGAACCTATCGGTATCACCCATGTTTAGGCCTCTTGAGAACTCCATGGCATGCGCCAGGGCCTCCTCCCTATTATTCATTGCGTACTTGGTGGACTCCAGCAGTGCGTCTTTAACGGATCTTACCACGTCGATTCCCAGGGACGCCTTGACAACGTCTAGGCCCAGTGGTGTTGGCAGTTTCGTCTCTTCATACCACCACTCACCGAGGTCCATGATTTTCCTAAGTCCATGCCTTTCGTAGGTTATTTGCCCCTCATGTATTAGGACACCGGCATCCACAATACCTGCCTTCACGGCATCCATTATCCTGTCAAAGGGTATCTCCACAGTCTTTACATTGGGCATTGCCAATTTGACCAGGAGTGTTGCCGTGGTGTATGTACCGGGTACAGCAACCAACTCAGGCCTTGCGGTGTTGCCCACAACCACAGGACCGTACTTGAGTCCCATGGATGCGCCAATCCTGAGTATGAAGTATTTATTGCCTATGTAGGCCATTGCATGTGTACTCACGGCCGTAACATCAATCCTTTCATGAATGGCTAATTTATTTAACGTCTCAATGTCGGCTAGGAACTCCCTAACTCTAAACGGTGCCTTGACCAGGCCCTTCTTTAGTGCATAGAACATGAACGCGTCATCCGGGTCTGGGCTATGTCCAATTATTAACTCCATTGAGTTGTGGTGCTATCCGGCGATATTAAGCTTTGCCCTTACTTTAGGAACTGTATGCAATTGTTTATGCCGAATATTCTCAATTCCTCATTAATGCCCATGATGACCCTGTCATCAACCCTATACTTAATCGCATTGAAGTACTGCCTAACTAATTCCCTGGAAATCCCAAGCCTACCCG
>DAJV01000136.1:0-954 GCA_002496475.1 Vulcanisaeta sp. UBA163
TGCACCAGCATCATGAACGTTGATACTCTTACAATTATAAGTTTTAAGCCTACAATTATTAACCGAAATGCCAATAATGCTCAAGCAATCCTTAATGGCATACTCAATATCACTGGCTTGAATCATTAATAATTCTATTTCATAAAGATAATTATTAAACCTACTCTTTCAAAACCTAATTCACAATAATTCAGTTAAAGGGCACAATGCATTAACCCTCAACCAATTCACTTAATTCCTCAATGAACTAGCGTCTACAACCGCGCCAGGTTAAGCC
This sequence comes from Vulcanisaeta sp. UBA163, assembly GCA_002496475.1. Lineage (GTDB taxonomy): Archaea > Thermoproteota > Thermoprotei > Thermoproteales > Thermocladiaceae > Vulcanisaeta. The sequence goes on from DAJV01000136.1 coordinate 278, forward strand.
AAATACTATGGCTCTTGCCTTGTTACTATTCTTATGTGGTCTTATGTAAAATTAAGATTACGTTAATACGTGTATTTACGTCCACTTAGAATCCAGCAATGTTCAGGAATGTGCCCCAGGCCATTACGTGGAAGTAACTCATTGGTGGTGCCCTATTAGGTTGAGTATTGTGGCTGGTTCAGCAGGTGATAACAAGTGGTTGGGCATGAAGGAGACGGTCAGTAAGGAACCAAAGTTTAGGTTAGGTGGGTCTCGAATTGAGATCGCTGGTTATGAGTTCACGGTAGTGACCAGTAACCGAGCGATAAGACTAACACATAGGGCTAGGGATGAGGCTGAGGATGGGACTGTTATGATGGCTTTGATGAGTAAGTACGGTGACAGCTTCGTCAATCAAGTCCATGTCTATATAGTTAAGAGCTATGGGTACAAAGACATTGTAATACCAATGTATGTGTTTGAGGGGTATAACGACATTAGGGAGAAGGTGGTTCAAGTGCTATGCCGAAAATACGAGAAAGCTAGGGACGAGAGGAAGAGGCGGGAAATAGCCCAAGCCATAGGGAGGCTCGCACCCACAATGGGGACAACAACGAAATGCCCACCTAACCATACACCCACAGGTCCAGGCCACGACAAATACGCTACGAAAAACTTAAAACCCAGCGAGGAGGAGG
>DAJV01000136.1:976-6245 GCA_002496475.1 Vulcanisaeta sp. UBA163
GTTCAAGTCCCGGCCGGGGCACCACGGATTATGCCTCATTGCCTAGTGATCATCCGTGATTAGTCTATCGTAATCATCACTGATCATGCGTGAGGCTTTTAATTATCCTATGGGAGTGGTTTATCAGTGCATTGGCGTGGCGATTGGCAATGGATTAGTCACGGCCGGGAATTACACCAACATTACTACTAATCTGCGAGATGGTGAGTAAGGGAGTGCTTGCCCTGGATAAGGACATTAATGGGCAAGTTGACCTTGAGGTTAAGGCCCTTAGGGAGTTCCTGGACTTCGGGCTAAGGAATGCCGTGCTTAAACACTGACCTTGGTCAGCACATCCAGTACTGACTTGCCAACCCTCATTACGGCCTCCCTAAGCTCATCTGCAGTTAAGAACCTGCCCGCCCTATCCTCGGTCAGGTTATTACTCACTATCAATACCGCCGCTGTTTTGATATTCCTGATTAGGCCCAGTAGGAATAGTATTGCTGTCTCCATCTCAACACCTAGGAAGCCCCTGGAGCCAAGTAAATTAACTAAGTCCTCCTCGGCGTAGAAGGCATCACTGCTATATACAGGGCCTATCCAGGGTTTAATTCCAATCGACTCAACGCCCCTAACCAATTCATTGAGTAATTGATAATCCGGTACTGCCGGGTACACTATGAAGCTTCCTAGGTATTGCACGTATATGCCTCCTTGATTATAGGCGGAGCCCGTGGGTATTACCACATCGCCAATATTTATCTCCCTCCTCAGGGCTCCTGTTGTCCCAAGCCTAATGATTACTTTAGTACCCATGCTTATCAACTCCTCAATAACAATGGCCGCCGATGGAGCCCCAATGCCATGCGTGGCTATTGTAATGTCAACGCCATTATACTTGCCTATGTACGTTATTAAGCCCCTATTCTCATTAACGAGCTTGGCATTGCTGAGTAATTCGCTTAGGTGCTTCGCTCTTTCCGGGTCACCGACTATCACAACCCTCTCCGCAATATCCCCTGGGATAGCCCTAATGTGTATTGGCATCTTGACTCACCTCAGCATATCCAGCACTGGCGTCTTACCGAAGTCCCCAAGGTCAACCTCAGGCTCAGCGCCTGGGTACGGTATTAACCTGAGACCCACTGACCTGCGCTTAATACTGACTATTGCATGTAGGTCATTGATGAGTTCCTTCACGAGCGTGACCTGACTGCTTGGTATTGGTACCATGTCCACGCCTGCGACGCATGTCATTACGTACTTAACAAGCTTGGAGAATGTGATTAGGCCCTCCCTAGCCCTGACCTTCAATCCCTCATCCTCCGCTAGTGGCAACATGACCTCATCGAAGCCGGTCACCCTGAACTGGCTGGATACATCCCAAATGGCCCTGTTCAACCTATAAATGACGCTCAGCGTCCCCGGCTCACCGAATTTAATTCCATAAATCCTCTCAATCGCGTCAACGATGGATTCCTTACCCCAGGGTGATAGTGATGCGTCAATACCCAGGTAATCAATACTCAATTCACTGGCTACTTCCTTACCAATATCCTCGGTTACCTTGAATACCCTGGCCAGGTCATTACGTAAATTCTGCTCACTACTTAACTCGCTTGGGTATAGTATTGATAGGGCTATGCCGTGTTTATTGCCTAGGTTTATTGAGTCTGGGTAGTATGGCGTGAGTATTGCATCACCTATTAACGCGGCCATCCTCCTGGAAAGGATCCATTGATTAAGCTCCACGAGTCTCCTAAGTACGCCTACGAAGGATTCCACATTGTAACTATCCAACTCCTTAAAATCGCCAACCCAAATACTTAGGTAACTCCCTGACCTTATGAAGGAATTAATCACCCTATCCAACTCAAACCTTGAGCCCATGGGTATATTGAGCGATGCATGTATATACCCAAGGTCCACGCTGGCCCTATTTATTGTTGCTGATAATTCCTCGAAGTCCCAAGACGAATCAATGAAGGGCAGTGTAACTCTCCAGGTTCTTACCTCAATTCCTCTCTCCTTACTAACATTGTTTATTACATTACGTAACCTAGTTAATTCCTGTCTAAGTTCATCGGCATTAACTCTACCGTTCTCCACGGGATAAAACAATGTCACTGCACGGATAATCATTAAATCAATATGTGATTTATTCTCAATTTAAGTATTGTCATTAGTCAGTAATAATATGTTAGGTAATGATTATGCTCGTTAATGAACGAACCCTTGGCATAGGCATTGCATACATTTCTTAATGGGCACTTATCGCATTGCGGCTTATCCCTAATGCATATAGTCCTCCCAAACCTCCACAGGTAATCGTCAAGCGCCATCGGGTCCAGCTTACCAATCCTAATCACAGTATCCCAGGCGTAACGAACAATCAACCTAAGCTCAATGTCAAGTTCCCTATTGAAGTGCACGCCATGTCTCATTAACTCGAGTACCCAATCCTCAAGCCTAACTATACCTAGCCTATAGGCAATCCTCGTTAGGTGATTATCAATCGGCAACTTTATTTCCTGTGGCTTAACCCTTAATAGGCCACGTAGCGCTAAGAACTTTATCAATAGGTAGGCCTTCTTTCTGACAGGGTCCTCATACGCGGCCATTGGTGATAACCTATCGATTAATTCCTCGACATCGGAGACGCTAAATAACCTAACGGTTGTGCCGTAGTTCCTGACCACGTACGATCCAACATCCCTAAGCAGGTAAGCCCTAACTCCATAATCCCACACAGGCCCGTAATCACTGACTAACCAATCCCTAACCACAACTGGATCAAGCCTTCTCAGGTTAGCAGGGCTAAAGAAGGCACTGTCCCTATTGTACATTTCCATTCCCAGTCTCCAGAGCAGGTCTGAGCCCGTGAATTCCTCACCATCAATGCGCCTGGTGAATTGCTTATCATCAATGTCGGTTCTATGATCCACCGCTACCATGGCTAGGAAGTAATTATACGTAGTCTCAACATCCGCATTCTTCGGTGGGTAAAACCTTGGATCAAAGACGTTGGATCTACGTAAGTCCAGGGATGATAGGGTATTAGCTACCTCAATAACCTTATCCAAACTCAACGTTGCTGGTATCCTAGCCATAATTAACTAAACATGTATTGTGTTTATAATCCCTTTGTACCCAAAACGGGGGAACCTCAGTAGTACTTCTTGAACCCTAATTGCGGCGCAACCTCCCTAAAGCATCTCCTGCATAGGTAAAGTCCATACCTCCTAATGACTGCCTCATGAGTACCACATCTTTGGCACTTAATCACCGCCCTCCCGTACTTACGCTCCTTTGGTGGCCTTATCTTCCCCATTCACGTAGTCGGGAGAAAACTGGTTAAAAAGTATTTTGCCCCTGGAAAATATTAATAGGCAAGCAAGAGCCCACTGGGACTATGCCTACTGTAATAGTCAGCACAATCGAACTACCCGAGAGGGCCAGGGAATTACTTCGTGGTTACGATGTTGCTCTCTACGAATTACCAAGACTGGGGAAGGAAGAATGGACTAGTGCGCTGTCCAGGGCTGAAGTGTTAATGTGTTGGTGCGGTAGGGAGTTTGATTTAGCCAGTAGTATTAATTCCATGCCTAGTTTAAGGGTGATACAGACGTTCTCCGCAGGTGTTGACCACCTACCGTTCCCAGTAATACCAAGTAACATTGAGATCTACAGTAATGCAGGGGCTTACTCGGTGCCCGTGGCCGAACATGCATGGGCTATGATACTGACGCTGGCGAAGGGGTTACATAGGCAAGTACTTAATGCCAGGGAGTACCTGGGCAATGAAATAACCAGTCCGCGTAGGGTCATTGAGTCGACATTGTTGGTACTGGGGACAGGCAGTATTGGTCTAGAAATCGCCAGGATCGGTAAGGAAGGATTCAGGACGCACAACATTGGCATTAACAGGAGTGGTAGACCAGTCGAGTACTTTGACGAGGTTTATCCAACGAATCAATTACTCGATGTATTACCAAGGGCTGACATAGTGGCAATAGCACTACCACTAAATAAGTACACCAAGGGCCTAGTCGGTGAGAGGGAGCTCAGGGCATTGAAGCATGGCGCCATTGTAGTAAATGTTGGCCGTGGCGACGTGGTTAAGGAGGAAGACCTATACGAGGTTCTTAAGGAGAGACTAGACATTAGGTTCGGCACAGATGTCTGGTGGATATATGATGGTCACGAGGAGATACCACCAAGAACACCATTAACAGCACTACCCAACTTCCTAGGCACGCCACACATAGCTGGCGGGGCCCAGAGGGACATTGCGGAGTACGCCATGGTGAGGGCTGTGGAGAACGTGATTATGTACATAAGGGGTGAAACACCAATGAATAGGGTGGATAGGAATGATTACGTATAGGCCAAGTCACTCCTCCCAGTACTCGCCATAACCAACGACCACGCCCAGGTAATCATAGATCAAACCCCTCCTGACGGCCTCCTCATAGATCCTCCAAATACGCCTCGTTGATTACTCCAAGCCCACGTGGAAGCCCTCCCTCTCAAGCTCCTCACGAACCCTATCGGGAAAGTCAATGGGTTTTATGAATGGTTCCCTGGAGAATACCCTTAACATGGCATTCAGAATATCACTGTTATGTGGGTATGGCTTCTTCCTAACCATGAACCATCATTACTAAGAACCCTTCGCACCCTTTAATTAGTAGTTCCCTGTAGAACTCGTGATTATGAATAATGTAGTAAATGAAGAGCGGTCGGTACATCATTGGCACTATGTCTATATAATTTAATCAATGAATACACGAATACGCAAGTCTCATGGACAGGCCTTGTCATAATACCTATTTCAACACGTATTGAAATCCTCGGAGCCGGGTCGGTAGAAAATATGCCTCCACAAAGCAAATCCTAATTAGCCTTATTATACTTTCGTTGCGATGCATGGGATTAAGGAAGCAAGTGTTATGAGTAAGAAAGTAATTGCTATACTGATTACGATAATAATTATAGTAATCTCCTCATTTATCTATTTTGGAAGAATTTCTCAAACCTCCAAATCACTTTACCAAAGCACATCATCTTCTGCTTCATATACTTCCCAGTCTTCATCAACCTATGCTCAAAATTGTTCAATTATCCTATTTCCAACCTCCGCATCTGGTTTTTCATTAATTGGAAGCTACTTAAGTCAGAGTAGGTATGGTATGGCATTACTATATAACGATGCGACAACATTGTACGTCTCACCATTTTTATGGAACATTAAGTATGCCCAGGGTCAGGTAATGATGAATTTTAC
>DAJV01000136.1:6346-7038 GCA_002496475.1 Vulcanisaeta sp. UBA163
AAACAAGCCCCTACCTGCCCTTACCGATGATTGTCTCAAAGCTACCAAATTTCTTGTCAATCCTTAACTTCACCGTATACGACAATGTGGGGGTAATTAATGATTTTTCATATGATATCTGGCTTTCCCAAAATCCAAACACGACGTATGTGCAGTACGGGGATTTTGAGGTTATGATTTGGATGTATTGGCAAGAGAACATAACCAAAGGAAATCCTTACATAGTATACGTAGGAACAATGCAAATTCCCACGCTAATCAATGGTACGGTAAAGAATATAACATGGTCAGTGTATGTTTTACCTAGAACTGGGTCAGCAAATGGTTGGACATCAATATACTTCTTATCCCCCGAAAAGTTGGAAGGCCAAATAGGAGTACCAATAGCTTATGTTCTAAAAAACATGGGACCTTACCTACAAAGGGCTGGGGTTTCGATATATAATCCCAATACGTATTATTTAGATGCGATACAGGTTGGGATGGAGTTTAATGACATTAACGGTGTCGCTAATTTAGGATATGTTTTATACTCATGGTGCATAACGAATAGTAGTTTACCTTGACCTCAAACTCATCATCCTGAAATGCAGGTCCGAATCGATGATGGAGACCCTCAACTAATTTAATGTCTTGCATTGATTACTTGCCTAATGCGGGTTGAGGCTCATTATTCCTTACTTCATGGGTTA
>DAJV01000022.1:0-1119 GCA_002496475.1 Vulcanisaeta sp. UBA163
GAACCACATGTAGAGTAGTACTGCGGCTACCACTGTTATGACTATTAGTAGTATGGCTGCGACTATTGGTTCTATACCGTGGCTTTTTCTATTGTTTCTATTCCTAGTCATCAGTTCCTAGATTATTTTCAGTCTTTTATAAATCTTTCTTTCAATTATAATGGTGCATTTACCCAAGTTTTATGCCGTACCTAGGTATATTACCAGGTACATTATGTAATTCATTAGTGTGAGTACTGTTATCAATATGGATGCGTGTAGCAACCCAACTAGGGGTTTCCCATATACAATCCTCCCAATTATTACGCCGGCAATTATTGATTGAATTACGCTGCTCATTACTATGATTGATGAGAATAATTGAGTATCTACGGTGGATATTGTTGGCGCCGTGATTACCCCTGCCGACGTGGTTATTGTTATCCTGCTCATGCTCGGCATCATTAGGTAAATAATTATTCCGGCGAGTACTATGTATATTGCCATGACTACGTATATCAGGGCTAGGTAGGGTTTAACCTCGTTCGACTTTTCCAGTTGGTAACTTACCATGTCCTCAAAGGACCTATAGGCCATGTCGAGGGTTTCCTGAAGCCTAGCCCCAGACTTAATTGCCATGTCGAGCACTACCGCGAGCATTGCCAGGTAATTGTTACCGAGCTCTTTTGACGCCTCAATGAGGCTCCCCTTCATCGTGGTTATGCCCATACCCTCCTTCGTAATGGCCTCAGCAATTATCCCACCAAGCCTACCCTTACCAATTCTGGTAAGTATTCCCGCAACGCCAACAAGGGATTGGCCTGAGCCTAGGCCGTCCCTTAATACCCTGATTACCGCGGGTATGTCCATGAATAACTCGTTATTTACCCTCCATAGCCTATACTCAGTGATGGATAGTGGCAACAACTCGATGGCTATGGCCACGGCTGTTAACGTGGCTCCTACTATGCTACAGGGTATTGGCGCACTTAGTGTTAATTCACCAATACTGACCTGGACGTAGGTCTTTGGTAATAGCGCGTATGATACCATAATCGTGATGACCACGGCAACCATCGTTATTAACCGCAGTGCTATTCTCCTATGCATATTAATTACCTAGGGTGTTACTTTAAATTA
>DAJV01000022.1:1157-3802 GCA_002496475.1 Vulcanisaeta sp. UBA163
TGATTTGATTGATGAGTATGAGATTGTTAAGGGATTAATCGGCGTACTTATTGTTAGGGATAGGATTACTGGGCTCTACGTATATAACGTGGTTGAACCAACACTCAGTGAGAACGCAGGCAAGGTGCTTGCAAGGGCTAGGGAATTACTCAGGGTGAGTAGTTCATTGCCTGGGGGTAATAATATTGAGGGTTATTTAAAATCATTGGTTGATGAGACAATGAGTAGATTAAGAATTAGGTTAGATGATAATGAATTAAGGAGTGTCATGTACTACTTAGTGCGGGACACGGTGGGTTATGGCAGGATTGACCCACTGGTTAGGGATGATCATATCGAGGATGTTAATATTAATGGGCCGAATAAGCCCGTCTACGTGTGGCACGGCAGGTATGAACACCTAAGGACGAATATTGCCCTGAGTAACGATGAGTTGAACAGCCTTGTTGTGAAGATTAGCCAGAGGGTTGGTAAGAACATTAGTTCCGCATACCCAATACTGGAGGGATTACTACCCGAGGGTCTTAGGATCGAGTTAGGGCTTAGGGATATCTCGCCTTACGGGCCAGTAATAACCATTAGGAAGTTTAAGGTTAATCCAATAACTATTGTTGATTTAATAACAGACGGTGTTATTAATGCTGATGCAATGGCGACTCTATGGTTCATGCTTGAGAATGGTATAAATATGGTAATCATTGGGCCGACTGGTGCGGGCAAGACAACGCTGCTTAATGCATTGCTATTCCTAATAAGGCCCGAGGCGAGGATAGTGACCATTGAGGATACGAGGGAGATAAATATACCACATGAGCAGTGGGTACCGCTGGTCACTAGGGAGTCTGAGACGCCCAATGTCCAGAGTGTTACGGCTTACGACCTTGTTAAGGTCTCGATGAGGATAAGGCCTGATTACCTAGTCGTTGGTGAATTGAGGGGTGAGGAGGCCTACGTCTTCTTCCAGGGATTGGCCAGTGGGCACACGGGCCTTGCCACGATACATGCGAGCTCCCTGAGCGCCGCCGCGAGGAGGCTATTGTCTAAACCCATGAGTGTTCCCCCTGCATTGATACCACTGGCTAACGTATTCATACTGATTAACAGGGTAAGGGTGAGTGCTGGTATTGCTAGGCGTGTTATTGACATTAGTGAATTGCTGGATGTCACAAGGAGTGGCTTGAGGGTTAATACCCTGTTTAGATGGGGCAGGGATAAGGATGAACTCGTTAAGTTGGGTAATAGTGCCTTGATGACAGACCTTGTGAGAATGGGTAGGGTGTCGCAAGAGGAGGTTGATAGGGAACTCAGGAGGAGAGCTGAGATCCTGATTGCCATGGCTAAGTACGGGTTTAGGATGCCCGATGCCGTGTTTAGGGTCACTAGGAATTACTACGTTGATCCAGAGATGACCCATAGGGCCGTGATCAGTGGTGAATTGCCTTGATCAACCCATTAATAGCCTATAGGCGTTGGGTGGAGGGTTATGTCAATAGGCTCTACCTACTCAGTGGTTATGACTTCAATAGGGACTTTGTAATTGTAATAGCCATGTATACCCCAATAATCGTTGCGGCATTGGTTGTGGCTTATGTACTTGCACCAATGAGTTTAGTGAGGGGCTTATTGCTTCTTGTGGTAATTGCATTGCTCGTTGATTACCTGTCAGTGCTTGTTTATATAAATGCTAAGGTCTACGTGAGAACAAGCCATTTCGAGAGGTACCTAACTAATACACTCATGATTATGATACCACTAATAGCCAGCGGGGTTACTCTTGAGGAGTTAATTAATACCCTGGCCATTATTGAGAGGGATCCATACATAGCCAGGGAGTTCAGGCTAATACTTAGGGACGTGAGGGAGGGCGGTATGGACATACTCACGGCACTCAGGACAAGCCTTAACAGAGTCCCATCAAGGACGTACGGTGAAATCTTCAGCCTCATAACCGAGACATACCTAATCAGTGCCAACCTAGCTGACGTATTAATGCTCAAGCTTGAGTACCTGGTCAGGAATAAGTATAATAAGTTGAGGGGCGTGACCCAGGTACTTGGCCTATTTATGGAGATCTACCTAATAATTGCACTACTCCTACCAATACTACTCGTGCTCATCGTAATCACCCTATCACCACTAGGACCCATATACCTAGGACCAATAACCCTAAGCCCAACCCTAGCCCTAATAATAACGACTCTGGTGTACTCACCGATCATGGGCTACGTTATGTACATATTAATTGACTCCACAATATCCTCAACAGAATAAACGAGTTAATTTCAACCATGCCAATCACGGTAAATTTTACGAAGCCTTACATAAATTAAGTAAACCCTAAGGATAAAACACATACAACTTCGCCTACACCTGAGTATTACCAAGCCACTTCCCTGGAGACCGGCGATATTTCAATGACAACCTCTGCACCATCCTTAATTTTATGCCTCTCCACCTTACCGTTTCTCCCTTGATGCTCATTCCGTGTGTTTTATGGTTATTTATGGTCGTCTCTAGGGATTTCCGTCTTGTTCATGGTCCTTTCTTGAGGGTTATGGGTTCATGGGTGGCTTTTGATTCGAGTGGAGTGTGGGTTGCATCTAGGGCTAGTCCCGTGGGGCTTGTAGTATTACCCCCATCACTGG
>DAJV01000082.1:0-26276 GCA_002496475.1 Vulcanisaeta sp. UBA163
TTTTTCTGTCAAGCGCATTATTGGCGTCTCCAATTTAAATTTCCAATCCCACTCTTTCCTTATCCGTAAATTTATAAGCGCTAATGCTGAATCCCCAATCATTGAGCGTGTTAATAACATGATTCATTATGCTATCGACAAAACCATACATCGATGAATACACAACCACAATCTTCTTGCCAACTGGGCTGAAATCTTTTTAATGTTTGGTGGAAAATTGCTGAGGCCTAATAGCCCTAGATGGGAGTCCCGTGCCGTTAGGCTCGACTGCCATTCATGAACCCATGGGGACCATGCCGACAAGGGTGAGGTGGAACTCCCTAGGCATGACCACGAAACAACATGAAGCGACTGAAATGAACACCCAGGGAGAAACGGTCTTTAGCGCAAACTCCCTGTAAAGGTCTATGGTTCTCCTCGCGGTAGGGCCCCTAATTACTACGCCGTGAGCCGGCGCAATTATGCCTATCGCCTTTAGTCATGGTTAATGCCTTATCAAGGTTCTTAATCACATTATCCCTGCAAAAACCTATGTTTGTAAAGTACTTCCTCATTGCTATACGTACTTATCGGTTAAATCCTCAAGGAATGTGGACTTAGGTATTGCGTATGCGCCGAATGCGTCGCAAGTTAACAAAGCCTTTATTTGATGTATGTATAGGTTACCATGGTCTCGGGCCAGTGAGGCCATGGAACATGAACAAGCATTGGTTGGTAATTCCCAGTGTTTAGGGTTTATCCAATCCTTAACGGCCTTAAATTTGGGATCAATTCCGTAGAGACTCCTTATTAGTTTACCGACTATGGGTGTCCAATGAACGCAGATTAAATCCCTGCTTACCTTCTCTATCACTACACCTCCCTCGGCTTTCATCTAAATACGGAACAAATTGCAAATTTAAAAAGGTTAGTATGTCCATTTAGAATAAATTATTTAATTCAATTAGGGAATTAATTATACTAAAATATAAAAATTATACTTTTATATTTATTTAAATTCATTCACTTTAGATCCAGCCCCTAACTTTCATGGCATTGTATATCCTATCCACAGCCTCCACGTATGCAGCCTCCCTAATCGTTACCTGACTCATGCCTAACTTATTCCATCTATTCATTACCCTGTTAAAGGTGTCTAGTAATATCCTCTCTAGCCTATTCCTTGTCTCTTCCTCGTCCCAGAAGTACCACTGCAAGTCCTCAACCCACTCTAGGTATGACATTACGACACCGCCGGCGTTAGCTGCTAGGTCGGGAAGTATCCAAACACCCTTTGTGTGTAGTACCTTCTCAGCATCCGCTGTTGTTGGCCCGTTTGCACCCTCAACTATTAATTTCGCCTTTATATTATTGGCATTGCCCTTGTGTATTACGTTCTCCAGGGCAGCTGGTACTAGTATATCAACTGGTAACTCAAGGACTTCGTCATTCGTCACCTTCCTGGTTCCTGATGACTCATAGTTCATTACTGTACTTGTTTTGTCCTTTACAGCCTTAACCTCAGCTAATTTAAGGCCGCTTGGGTTGTACACACCGCCTCTACTATCCGTTATAGCAACAACCTTGGCACCCATCTTCTCCAACCAGTAGGCTCCCCAGTAACCCACATTGCCGAATCCCTGGATTGCCACCGTCTTGCCCTCAATTCCACCCCACAGCTTTTTGGCTGCCTCCCTAGCCCAGACTGCCACACCGAAGCCAGTGGAGTACTCCCTAACTGGATTGCCCCATAGTATCACTGGTTTTGCTGTGAATACTCCAGGTACGTTGTGGCCCGTCATCTTGCTATACTCATCAACCATCCAGGCCATTATTTGTGGATCCGTACCAACATCAGGCGCTGGTATATCGACCTCAGGGCCTATGAAGGGTGCCAGCGCCCTTGCGTAGCCCCTGCTCAGTTCCTCAAGTTCCCTCTTACTTAATTTCTTGTAGTCGACGGCAATGGCGCCCTTACCACCGCCGTATGGTAACCCATTTAGTGAGTTCTTGAAGGTCATCACGGTAGCCAGCGCTATGTCCTCCTCAAGCGTAACTTCTGGGTGGAACCTTATCCCACCCTTGTATGGACCCAGGGCATTATTGTGCTGTACCCTGTAGCCCGTGAATATCTGGATTTTTCCATTATCCATCTTGACCGGTATATTTACGGTTACTATCCTCTGAGGCCTACTTAGCATTTCATAGGCCTCCTGCGGATATCCGCCTAACTCTATAGCTCTCTTTAGTGTTTGTAAGACACTTTCTAGGAATGTAGTTCCCCTTAGTGACATCGAGACTATGTAAATGATGGGTTATTAAATCTTTCTCTATTAGCCTATGTAATAGGGGATTGCCGCATTCAATCTTGGCTACAAAAACATAGCAATTTAAAATAGTTGCTCTCTGTGTATTTCAGGTAAGTCGCAATGAGCCAGAAGGCACTTAGTAGACTTATGACCAAGCTCACCAAGGAGAATCTGTGGATTTACGTGGTTAAGTTATTGATGGAGAAACCAATGTATGGTTATGAGATAGCCAAGGAAATCAGGGAACGATTCAACATTGATATAACCAACGTTGGCGTTTATGTCGTACTTTACAAGATGGAGAGAGATGGTTTAGTGGAGACCTTCATGAGTGATGGTTCAAAGATGTATAGGCTGAATCCAGAAACCATCAAGCTTTGGTTAAGGGCCAGGGATTTCATATCCCTAATTCTTAAGCAAATTTTTAGCTGCGCCGTTGACTGTGGCCCTGAGAAAACTTGAGAAATTTACCACAGAATTGCTGTCTCATTGGCTTAAGGTGTGGAATAACATATATTATAATGAGTAATGAGCCTAAAACCGTTAGGATAAAGTACGTGTGCGGTGAGAAGGTAAGTTAGGCAAGGCAATGAAGTGCCTGGAATCAGATTATTAATAAGGGGATTAATTTAATACGGTGAAGTTCTTTAGCCACGGTGTCAAGTATGGTCCTAGGGAAGCTTAAGGATAGGATAGAAAGGATCGGCAGAAGCGTGCTCGAGAGGGGACTCGTGAGGATTTTGCCTAGAAATCCCAATGTGTTAACAGTTTCGTCACTAATCATTGCATTAATAACACCCTACTTTGTATTGCTTCATTTACACTGGGCCTATGCACTTACACTTGCATTACTAATACTGGCCAGCGCGCTTGATATGCTAGATGGCTTAGTCGCTAGGTATTGGGGTAGGGTGTCTAGGCTTGGCGCCTTTCTGGACTCCACACTAGATAGGTATGTTGATTTTATTGCGCTTGTTGATCTTTGGTTAGTAAATGATGGAACCATACTAAGCACAATCCTTCTACTATTTGCTGTTCTAGGTTCATTAATGACGAGTTACGCCAGGGCCAAGGCCGAGACCCTGGGCGTTAAGATGATGGGTGTTGGTTTTCTCGAAAGGGAGGAAAGACTGATACTCATTATTCTTATTCTGCTTCTTTTTATCATAACCAACATGTACGCGGTGATTTTCTACGGCCTTTTACTACTTGCCGTATTGACTAATATCACGGCAATAGAAAGGATAGTAATTGTGGCAAGGACCTTAGGTAAGTAGCCCCTGTGTACATGCACTGTATTCTCGGTATTCCGCAATTTTTATTAATCACATTACAAGTACAGTACCTGTGAGCTATGTCTGAGGAGAGTGAGAATGTGATTATTTATGTGGAGAACGAAAGCATTGTAAATAAGGAAATTGTAAAATCAAGCCTAACGGAAACCGTGAAAGACCACGTGAAGAGATTATTGGATAAGTGGAATCCTGACGAGTCGGATTTCATAGTGCTTAAGGTACCGCAGACAATTAGTTTAGATCTTCCTTTAAATAAGGAGCTTTATAAGAGGGTTGAAAAATTCGGTGTTAAGAGAGTTGGAAATAAGGCTGAGGTTGAGATACCAACCTATGAAATAATATATAGTAACAGGTGGATGGGTGAGGACATGGAGACCGACAGATTCGTCGTTATAATGCCCTATATAAATGATGGAGCAATTAACCAGGTGGTAAATAATATATTGGCATCGTTAACACCCGAGGGTGAGGGCGAAGGTGAGGAATTCCTAGAGGAATAACGGTTAAATACCATACTATGAATAGTTATCTATTATTGAAGAGCCCATTATGCTCTCGAACTCTATCCCAAAAGCATCAAGTACTTGCTCCAACGAGGTCCTTAGGTACTCAATGTATTTATTTGGATCAACCTCATCGATCCTGGCCAACTGTATTGGCTTAACGCCATCCTTTCCCGTGGTTTTTATGTATATTATTATATCGCCAGGTCTCACATTATAGCCAAGGTTCTTTAACTGCAATGCAGCCTTTACATGTTGTGGAGTATTCTTGGTATATGATTCAAGGGGTTTCGTTAGCGCCGTCCTAATTGCCAACTTATTAAGCGATATCTCCCTCCTTTGAAGTCTCCTATAGTAATCCCTAACCTTGTTCCTAACTTCCTCAACGACTTTTTCAACATCCTCAAGACCCTGAATATCAGAGAGGAGGCCTAAAACCTCGTTAAACGCCTCCTTGGCGAAATCAGGCGTATTCCTCTTTTTACCCACTAATCCCTTGATATCCAGTTCACCATCCTCTAATATGCCGACGTAGTTCTTCTTCCTACCACTCATGGCAACTAACCTATAGACCTTATCAAGCTCTATCTCAATGCCGAATTCCTTATCTACCCAATCAATTAACTCCTTAAGTTTGTTCTCATCGGGGTTCCAGATAAATAGGCTATCGGTATCACCATAAATAGGCACCAACCCAAGCTCCAATGCCCTAAGCACTGTTCTAGATAGTACATACCTGGCCAGGGCCGTAGTCAACTCCGCAGCTGGCGGACAGTATAACTGGAATATATCTGCGCCAAGTACGCCGTATGATGCATTTATGAAAACCTTCAGGGCGCTCTGTACAACATTATAGTAACTCTTTAATACACCACTGGGTGTAGATTTAGCTAATTTCTTATATACATATGCCCTTAAATCCCTGAGTAAACCAACGATTAATGCCGTTAACCCCCTCCTGTCGTTGCAGACCCAATGAGGTAACTCCGGGATCGGTTTATTATATTGCTCCTTCTCATTTGGACACTTAACGGTCTCATACGATATATTCCACCGCTTTATCACAGATGGATACATACTTGCGAAGTCCAGAACATAAACCCTTGGGAATATGCCAGGCATTGGATCAAGGACTATGGCACCTGCATACTTCTTACCCTTAATAATTGCCCTGGTAGCTATATCACCCTTAGCCTTAATTATATCCTCCTTCTCAGGTATTAACCAACCCCTCTTTCTATGTTCGTAATACAGCATGTTCCTGATCCAAGCCGATATCTGGTTCCTGACCAAGTCATCTGGTGGTGTTTTAGAGATCCTTGACATTAATAATATCAATCTCAGTACTAGGTTATCATCATATGTAGTTAGGTAGAGCCCTAGGAAGGCGTCTCTGAAGTTGTAATTTATTAATTCAACATAGCTCATTTGCGAAACGGTCTTATCCCTGCTTAACTTTGACATGCCAATGATCGCGTGTGCTATGGTATCAAGCGTCCTATCCATTCCCCTATACTTACCACCGAAGGCGTACACCTCGATTGCCCTGATATTGAAGAACTTATATAGGTCAAGGTGTATTCCAAGGGCTATGGAGGCTTCGTTTCTCCTCACAGTTATGGGTATCTCCTCTTTTCTGAAGCCGAGTTTCAATGCTCTATGGTAAATGTATGGAAGATCGAAATTATCCCCATTGAATGTTATTAAAATTGGGTATTGAAGCATGATCGAGAAAAACTCCCTAAGCATATCATACTCACTGTCGAAGAATTCCACTTCGATATCATCATAAAGCAAGTCATCGAGATCCTCAGGCCGTAACTCCATACCAAGTCTTTTGAGTACTAATACCTTCCTCAGTCCATCGCTACCGGCCAGGCCTATTGCTATGATCTCGTAATTGGCCTCCCTCGGATTCGGCACCCTATTTTCCTGTGGCGTAAATACCTCAATATCAACTGACAGCCTTTTTATGTTCGGCACGGGTGCCTGAAAGAGGGGTATCCATTTTTCGACTTCCTCTAGGTACTCCTTATCATTAGAATACAGTTTCCTTATGAATCCCTCAATTTCACTGGGCACCTCCACAGGCACTTGGACTAGCCTTCCATCTTCAATCCTATAGAACATTCCGGGCACAACCTCATTATCATAGATATAACATAGGTGATACCTGATCCTCGATTCCCACGTCTTTGGAAGTAGCTCCCTTATTGAGTCCGCCCTGCCACCAATACTTAATGGATCCTTGGCATTTATTTTAGTGAATATTTCCCTTCTATCGTTTAGTGGATCATACTTCTCCACAGCCTCAATGTGACTGAATCCTGGATGGAGAATGACCTTTGAGAATTTCGAAACCAATTCCTCAGGCCTAATGTTTGTGAGTAAGTATGGTTTATGCCCCGTGTTATCGTACCAGAAGTATATCCTATCGTTAACTGGGTCGTATAATTTAACGAGGGCTCTGCCAGCCTTCCCATCATATGTTACAGTGAGCACTATAGATGGTGGAGTATTCTGCGGCGTCTCGGCTTTTATGGAAATTTCCTCAGTCTTCTCCTCATTATCCTCAATCTCCTCCTCGAACTCTTCCTCTTCCTCTTCTTCCTCTCTGTGTTCTCTCCTCTTCATTACTCAATGTAAGGGATATAATAACTAACTTATTAAGCAGTGCTTTTTCTAGTTTCAATACTATAATGTGAGTAGAATTATTAAATCCAGGATGTTGCTTCATCATCCGATGGGTAATTACATAGGCAATATCGTTTGGCCTACAATACTGTTCATTGCGATATTTATCCCAGTGTTCATTACGTACGAACCCTACATAATGACGAATACTTACTATAATATTTCCTCCTCAATAATACAAACATTAAATAGCACCCTAGGAAACCCCGTTAGTCTTGCATCGACATACTTACTTGGAGATTTAGCGCCGTATTTATACCCACTCATTGTCGTGGTATTCATCACCCATAGAAGGGATATCCATGGAGTAGTTAATGAGTTCGGTTTCTCTTGGAGGTTATTGTTTGGTAAATTAACGATACCGATAGTCCTGGCACTCGCTATACTATGGTTTTTAATAAGTGGTTTAATACCGCTTACGGTAATGCTGCCCCAGGTATCATTAACAAATGTGCTACTGCTCATATACACATTATATCCAATAGCAATAAGTGAGGAGTTAATATTCAGGGGTTTTATCTTAAATAAACTATTACCAAGCTCTAATTCCACAAGGCCCGTAGGCATAGTGCATTCAATACCCGCGATAGTCATAAGCGCCATTTACTTCACGGTAGCGCACTTACCCATTTACTTAGCCATGTATGGAATCAATGACTTATTAACAGTAGCCTATATACTCAGTTACATACTCATTTATGGATTAATTTCCGGATTCATATTCGTATTGACGAAGAACGTTATACCAGATATTATAATACATTGGATAAACGATTATTTATCAATAATGGTATTTATCTACTTAATACATTGATAAGGGCATTACAATGGGTACTTAAAGTCCTGGTCCTTTAGGATGAGAATGCAATAGTTTTTATGATCGCACCCGCTGTCCCCCTCGGTGGCGCCAGTGGGTGAACTAGCCATGCAAATGACCCTGGTGGGCGGATTACTCACCACAATACCCACTGGTGCTGTCCAACCACTCGAACTATACGCCTAAGGCTCCTTCTGAATGGGCCTCAGGGGCGTAAACTACGTAGGATTGGTAAGTCCTTTGTCAAGTGCTGTAACGAGGTGAACTATGAGTGTAGGCAGCAGTTCTTCAGCGGGCAGGGCGTGGACCTTAGGGATGCTCACCGGAAGTACTACGAGAAGTACAAACCATTAATCGGCTCTGCCAATGCCCAGCAGTTGCTTAACATGAATAATGAGGCTTGGAAGTCCTTCTTCGAGTTATTGAGGTTGAAGAAGGAAGGGAAGCGTACGTGTGCATGAAGATGGGTAAGGCAATTAATGCCGCAATCAACATGGTAAGGAAAAACAACTACAAAATTGCCCTTAAGCACAAAATAACGAGTTACCATGTGACAAGTAATGACGTGAAACCATTAACCCCTCATCAAAGGGCTAACACCCAAGACCCCCAGCATGAAAACCCCTTAGATTACTCGATATCTTGGTTGCGGAATCCCTATAGTCCTCCAAGTCTATTAATTCCTCCGGTTTTGAGGAAATCATTAATGTATCAACGACAAATAATGAAATACCCAATTTATTAATTGCCATTCTAAACCGTCTCAGTGCCCTATCTTCATGGATACCATGATACGCGTTATTGAGTATTGCAACCACAGGTCTTTTACCAAGCTTATTTAATAAATTAATATTGGCCTTCAATCTAAGTAGTGCGCCCTCAATTCCATCATAATGGGCAGAGGCAATTAATACTATATCCGTATTAACCCGCCTTATGAAACCTAGGGTTGATGAAAAGTCACGCGTATTTCTTCTAGAGGAACCCGTCAATAGGCCCATTACTCCCTCGACTAATAGCGTGTCCAGCCCGATCTCCACGGCCTTCCTCAGCGTTCTTCGCCAATCAAACCAGCCCAATACCCTGCTTCCCCACCTCATTCTTATGCTCATCCAAGGCCTAAATGGCTTACCGAGAATATAGAGTCCTGGATGTAGGTCCCTAATATCACCACCAAGTTTCGCAATACCTACGTAATGGCCAGCCCTTGATAGGCAGTATGCCAATGCACTCGTTATTAGAGTCTTTCCCTCACCAGTCATTGTTGACGTAATGGTAATGATCCTAGGAGTAATATGCACGTCATTCTTTCTTTTCCAGCCATTGGCGTTAATAAACCTGTAGTATTTCTTGAACTCCCTTTTATTGCTGATCCCAATTTCGTGAAATAAATTCCTTGCAAGCGGTGACCTCAAATCCAATAAACCATGCACCATGGTACCGAATACCCTATATTTACGTGAGATCATTAATGTGGGTATCTCGATCTTCGCATTCCTATAGTTATACCTCGATACTAAGGATACCCCCACGACCCACGTATTGCCTAGCTCCACGTTTGCCTTACCGTATGTATGAGCTTGCCAGCCATGCAACTCAGTATTTAGGAGATCCCTTGTTATCCAGGACTCATTGGTTATCTTGACCTTTACGGGTCCCGTAACGATCAACGGCTCAAAGGTAATATCCAGAATACCAAGCCCCTCAGCGTACCCAGGTAGCCCCTTAACATTTAGGTTTACAGCCCTCGATAGTAATTGAGCGCCTGAACAAACGCCAACAACTATACCGCCATTTTCAGCGAATTCCCAAACCTCCCTTTTAATCCAGTCATACCGCGTCAATACCTGGGATTCCACTAGAGTACCTGGAGGTAGTATTAATGCGTCAAGGTCCTTGATAATTCCTGGTTTGTCTACGTAAACATTGAACGGTAATTGTTCGTAATGCGGCATGGCGCCTCTTACATTTAGGATCCCTATTTTAGCCATTATTGATCCCTCATGAGAGTACTACGGCGTCAATGCCATTACTTACCAGGGCTGCTACGGTGCTTACATTATCATCAAAATGCACGAGTATGTCATATTTCCTCAACAGATTTCTTATCATCCATGACTTATACGTGGAATCCGACTCTATATTGTCGTTAGGTCTCATGAATAATTCGTCAAATTCACCTATGCCGAAGCCCCTTAGTTGGTCTACCGTGCACTCCCTCATGGACTCCCTTCTTCCTGTGACAATTACTATGCCGAAGCCCCTGCTCCTTAATAACCTGAGGAGTTCTATTATCCTTTGCTTTGGTTTATCCATGTATAACTTTCTACAGTCTAGGTAGCAATCCCAATCAACCTCATTACTAGGTTTAATGCACATACTTAGTCTATCCTCAGAATTCACAAGCACGCCATCTATATCAAAGGATACATACTTCATGGGGATTCACCCTAATCATTAAATACAGTGTCTAGGCATTTAATGCCGTTACAACTCACGTACTTAATACCAACCATCTTAGGTAGGTAGTACATCTGCTTCACGGATTCCGTGGCCACGGTACTAACACCAACGCTCCTAAGGAATGGCGATACAACAGGGCACGTGCTTAACACCAAGTATACATTATGCTCCCTAAGCATATTTATTACTTCACTACTTAATTGGCTAAGCACGAAGAACGTCGTGGCTATATACACCGGTTTACTTGCCCTCCTGTTTCCCTTACTTCTTACGTAATTTATAACTGAATTTACTTCCTCAAAATCGTAGTGAGGGCACCCAAGAAACACAGCATCAAAATCATGATTACTCCCCTCCATGTTGTCCTTTCTTAATTCCTTAATACTTACATTTATTACCTCGGGCTTGTCCATCATGGACATGTACTTATCGCTATTCGGTGTTATTCCATGAAGTACCATGAAGGCGTGGGGTGAGTATGTAGCGTAACTGGCAAGTAGTTGCTTGATCACGGCATTACCGCTAAACCTGGCTATTAGGTATGGTCTTCCATCCCCAACTAACTCAGCAACTTTCTTGCCAATCAGCCCCGCGATCAATGGGTCACTGATCAATGGGTCACCCTCCAGCCTAACCATGTGCGTTGGTATTCGACCACTTAGGGTGTAAAGCCCATACCTAGGAACTCTATTAACTAATGAGGATAGGACTACGAAGGGGCCCGGCAGTTTCTCTGTCCAAGCGTCATGCACAGCATTTATGTAGGCCACTGCGTTAGACTCAGACCATGCATGGTACGTCCTCGGCCTAATGCGTAAATTCTCATATGGAGTACATGTGAGCCATAGGCTGGCGCCTAATTTCCTTAGCGCATTAATTATCTTCCATTGCTTAACTATGAACTCCTCACCAATTCCCCAATTGTTAAGTATATCCATGCCCACGGGATTCACTGTTGTGAATGTACGAAACCTAGCCCCTGATTTCGCTAAATCCTCTAGGTACTCAAGCCCTGGATCACCTATTGTTAGATAGGACACGCCGGCCACGTGCGCAGTCTCTATCTCAAGGAGCCTATCAGCCCTCAGTACATCGCCAACCCTAACAATGACTTGCATTGCCCTTGCCGCGGCGTCTCCATAATCACCACGAAGTACAGCTTCTTCATACTTGCTAAGGTACATTCAGTGAATTTAAATCGGGTAGGGAAAATAAATCTTATTAAGATTATTAATTTATGCGAATTCGAAAATGCCCAATAACGATAAAATTAACCTACTTAAGGATGTAACAGCATTGTTCACCGATTACGATGGTACGATAGCGCCAATAGACATGGCCAGGCACTTGAGTAAGCCCCCTGAGTCAATTTATGGGGAATTAAAGGAAATAAGTAGGCATATTCCAGTAGCCGTAATAAGTACCAAGGATTGCGATTTCTTGGTTTCAAGGACTGACTTCGCCAGTGCCTGGTCATGCACAAACGGTCTTGAGATAAGGGCTGGCAATACGCGTTATATTCACGAGGAGCTACCTAAATGGCAGGATAGACTTGAGTCGTTGATAGACCTCATAAAAAGCAGTGAACTTAGGGAGGCGTACCTGGAGGTAAAACGTGTCGGTGGTTTTGTTGGTGGATTAGGGATTGATTGGAGAAACAAAGGCTCAGTAAGCGCCAGCGCTCTAAATGACATTATTAATATGGCAAGCAGATTGGGATTCAGGGTTATTAGGTACAGGAGGCACCCATTCATAGACATATACCCCGGTATTCCCGTTGATAAGGGCTACGCAGTGACGAAACTTAGGGAGCTCATGGGAATAAAGGGGCCGATAATGTACATGGGTGACTCAGAGAATGATATACCGGCAATGAAGGTCGTTGAATACCCCATTGGTATAAGGCATAGGTATAATGAGGATCTTAATCTACCAGTGCTGCTGTGGATTAATGAGGATGAATTACCAATCTTCCTGAACGACTTATTAAATTTAATTAAACACTTATCGACAACTAAATAACTTCACATCACTCGTGTGCTGTATTCTCGGTATTTTAGCAATTAACCAATCCAACCTGGCGTTTTTCAGGATTAATTATTGTTCTTAATTCAAGGTTTGTGTTTGATATCTATGGCATAAATGTCCAGTTAATGATTATGGTGAGACGAAGACTGGGACTGACCCTAGGCTCATTACCGGATTTGACGAGATGGGTAGAGTAATGACTTCTTTCCCAGTGGAATCATTGAGGTTATTTACCGCCTAAGGATTAAGTTTAAAGTCCTAGGTTAGCTAATCTCCGGAGCCTAATTAATCTCCTTAACCGTTGTATTTTAATCTCATAATTACCACTTAACTTTAGGTTAATTTTAAGGGAATTTATGACCCTAGACTCAATGACCTCCTCTACGTTCATACACCTTTCTTGATTGTCGTAATTAAATTAGTTAAAAACCTTTCTCTATAGCGATCAATAAACCCATAGAGATGGCTTAGGCATATAGAGTGCAAGCCCCTCAAGGCCAATGCGTTCCCGGGGCTTCATTAAGTGCCTATACTCGCTCATCCTTGGATTAATCAATAGCCACTTATTCCTAGGTATAATGACCCTGGGTAATTTGTCCTCAAAGCCACATCGTTTACACCTCAATAGGCCAACCCTGCCTACGGACTCCATGGAGCCACCACATAGTGGGCATTTTGGGTTTTTAACCTCTACATGTCTGTCATGAAGTATCCTCATGCCTTCAATGTAAAGATTAAACCCATCATTGGGTTTAACCCCGCCCCAAACATGGACCAAGCATCCAATGCAGTTCGACAAGTCCTTGGACATTCCCAAGTGCCTATATGCAATTACCTCCTGATTATTACTAAGTACTAGGTGTGCATGACCCCTTTTGTCGAAGGATTCGTTGATTACCGTGCCAATGAAGTTCACGTTCATGTAAGGAATACCCCTGTTTATGCGGGACCTATGCTCATCAGTGCCCTGGTTAGTCATGTATATTATCCATCCAATGGCGCCATATTTACCAGCGAGGTAATTACCCATGGCAAGCACGTGATAAGGCGAATCACCCCTAATGCCAAAGAGCACCGGGTCAGGGCCATGAGGCTCTATGAGTATTTGTCCTTCATCTAAGTTTAGGAATGTAAAGGGTTTTGTTGCATCATTCCAAAGCCTAATGTCCTTCACGTCAATCGGCGGTCTCTCACTACCTTCAGGCCTGTAGGCTATGAACTCGTACGTAGCGTCCCTTGGCACAAAACCCAGCGATGCTAATGCTCCAATGACCCCCCTACCGCCTCTCAATTTTGCTCCCACTTTATTAGCCACTCTGTGTGCAAGGTCTATGGTGACTACGTCCCTAATGCTCTTGCCGTAGAACCAGACCAATTTCCTATTGATCTCAGTGACGTGATCAACCACCATATAGGCAATACCAGGGCTTGTTTTGCCCTCCTTCCTTGTTAATTGATCGATCAGTGATTCTGTGAGTTCAACATGATCCCTGGCCTCATCCTCTGAACTAACCCTAATGATCACTGAGAGTGATGCATTGCCCCTTGTCTTGAATGGTACGTAAGGATTTAACCTAGTGAGGCGAGGTAACCCAACTATATCATCAATGTGGTTTTCCTTGGCTAGGTACTTTATGAATGCGTACATTACGTACGTTGTGCATCCACCACCATCCCAATCAGTATCATCTATACCAAGCAGTAGGTAAGGCATAGCGTACAGGCAATGATTTACTAGGTGGGTAATATTTTTACTTCGCGGTTAGTAGGATTATCCTGGTATTAGGCAATAAAAACCTTTTAAATTAAAAACACAGCTACTTTATTTGATTATGGTTGAGAACGAAGAACCCGAGAGAGAGGAGCCGGAGGAAAACGAGGAGGAGGTCGAGGGAGTAGAAACAGAGGAAATGGGTGAGGAAACTGGCGAGACGGAGGAGGGTGGTGCAGGTGGTGTTGTTGAAACAGCGGGGTATTACAGGATAATGTTCCCAAAGGGTAGGGAATTCAGGTATGTATTTACTGCCCTGGCTAATTTGCTCCAGGAGTCTAACCTAGTTATTGATCCTGAGGGCATTAAGATGAGGTCCATAGACCCGAGTAAGATCTCCCTAGTAATGCTCAACATACCTGGTTCGGGGCTTGAGGAGTATAACGTAACCAAGGAACTAAAGGTGGGGATTAGCTTCGACATAGTTAGGAAGATCCTAAAGAGGGTTCAGGCTAGGGAGAAGGTTGAACTAGGCGTTGATACCACCAAGAACAAGTTCTTCATAACAATATACACTAAGAAGGGTAGGGAGGGCGGCTTTTACAGGAGGTTTGGGCTTCCAATAATTAACATAGCCGAGGAGGAGGTTCCTGAGCCTAAGCTTGAATATCCCGTTAGGATTAGAATGGACATGGACGCATTCCTAGATGTGGTGAGTTCGGCAAGTGAGTTCTCCGACTCAGTGAGACTCATCGCCAAGGAGGATTCGTTCTCAATAATTGCCGAGGGTGAGGGTGGGAAAGAGATTGAAACAACATACACAAGCAGTGATGAGGTGTTTTACGAATTCACAGTACAAGGCCCCCACGACGCAACGTATTCTGTGGAATTACTACTTGACTTCATTAGGCCCATGAGACAAATAAGTGATGCCGTCACCATAGAATTTGATAACAATAAGCCCCTAAGGTTAACCATGGATTTTGCAATAGGGTCGATACAATTCTACCTAGCACCAAGGGTGGCATAATTTCAAAAACAGACCAAAATAAGCTCAGTTTCCTCAGAGATGGCATTATATACTGTATTTAATTGATAAGTAGTCGTGTGGTGGTACGATTATGGGTATTAACTGGGAAATATTTGCATCCAACGAGAGGCCCTTTATCGAGCCCTCCCTAGGTTTAAAGTCAAGGTTGAAATGAACAGCATCATCACTCCAGTTCCCCATGAACAAAACTCCATGATTATTCACAGACTCTATTTGGGCATATACGTGGGTGTTCATGATCTTCCTAACCGCACGATCATTCCTAAGTACTATCCTGCCACCATTAATATTAATATTCAAGTCGCTGATTACATACGCGCGATTTAGGTTCATTATGAGGATCACATAGTGATTATCGAGGTACATAAGAACCCAATTAAGGTGTTGCAGGATCTTAACATCCATAGTAATATGAAGAGGCCACATAACTGGATCAAATAATGACAAGAATGTTAGGTGCTTCAGCTCGTTATTAGATGATGAGTGTAATAACTCACTAAACACATTAAGACTCAGCATGGGCATGTTGTATCTATTAAAGGCTATGGATAACTTCGATAACTCCTCCGGGTTTAATTCATGAATCCTCAGGTAATAACCATATAAGGTATTAACAGCATTATTATATTCATACAACCTATTTGCAAGGCATAATAATTGATCAGGGCATTTATTTCTTAATTCTCTCCTGGTTTTCATTAACTCGTTCTTCAATTTCATGACTATTCCTACGCTTCTTTCTTCCCGTAATCGCTTATGGATACTTAAATATCTAATTAATGGGTCATTATCGGCGCAATCCTCAACCCCAATACCAAGTAGTTCATAGGCATTCCATAACCATGACGCAAGATTACACCGAGGCCTTGCATCAATGCCTCCACCTAGGTTTAAGGTGTAGTCCCTCCTTGATGTAAATATTTCAATGCGTGCCATGGACTAATCATTTCAATATTGATAGTGGTTGTATGTATTTACTATGTTCGATTATGGTTCCTGGATATATCACAGTGTTAGCTCCTATTCTAGTCTTAGGCCCAACTATGGCACCTAACTTAGCCAACTGCTTCCCTTTAACAATAACGGGCGACAGATGTGAAACCTCGACGCCACTTGGCAGCACGTTCAGTGTAACAACGCCAGGCTCCACGGTGCTCTCATCACCGATTATTGAACTGCCTATGAATGAGCCTCTACCCACCGTAGCCCTATACCCAATTAATGACTCTGTTATCTCGGTATCGGCTCCAATCACCGACTCTCCCTCAAGTGACGTATAGTTCCTAATTATTGCATTATTACCAATATATGTACTTCTCCCTATGTACACAGGTCCTCGTATTATTGCGCCATGGTCTATCCTGGCGCCCTCATCGATTATTACAGGGCCCTCTATAACCGCCCTCGGTGAAACATCAGCATCTTTACTAATCCTAGTCTCCCTCAAGTCACTAATTAGGTACCTTATTGTGCTCAGTAAATCCCATGGGTAACTAACGTCAACAAACCAGCCGCTCCAAAGCGCAGTATTAACATTGCCCTTAAATCCCCTCAGAGCCTCATTAATGTCGCCATTAAACTCGCTCAATAAGGCCAGGAACTCCTTTTCAGCAATAAGCACCCCGGTCCATGCATAACCTGCCCTGTGTTCCGAGACCTTATTTATAAATACATTATCATTTATCTGAACCTCGAAATAGCCCTGCAAGTCAGATAATGGGGTCATTAATACCGTTACCGGTTTTCCAGAGTTCACATGACTATTTAATGCCAGTTCGTAGGCTTCCTGCGGCAGTACTACATCACCGAAGGATATTATAGTGGTACCTTTACTCGCGATTTCTTTAACCATTTTCAGGGCGCTATTAATATCATCACCCTTCTGCCCAATACTCTCCAGTGAAACCTTATCGAAATAACGCCCTAATTCATTACTGATTCTCAATGGGTTCCTGGATATTATATAAATACTCCTTAACCCCAGCCATACCAGGTTTCTCACGGGGTAATAAATGAGTGGTTTCCCCAATACCATTATTAACGGCTTCTCTAGGTAAGGCGTTAATGGTTCCATGTTAGTTCCTCTACCACCACCCAAGACAACCCCAATGACCTCCCTGGAATACGCCATACTAATCACTCCACTGTTACTGTCTTGGCTAAATTCCTCGGTTTATCCGGGTCATAACCTCGAGCTACCGCTGTGTAATAGGCAAGTAACTGCATGGGCACTATGTATATTACCGGGGCCACCCTATAATCAATGCTGGGCATCTCTAGGGTAACATTCAGTAACTCCCTGAACTTACCCACGTACTTATCAGGTACAAGCCCTATTGTGTACGCATCCCTAGCCTTCATCTCCATGACATTGCCGAGCATGGCATCCACGTTATCATCATCCAGAATAGAGAAGACAACGGGATAATTCCCCTCAACCAGTGCAATGGGGCCATGCTTGCTCTCACCAGCAGGATAAGCCTCAGCATGTATATAGGCTATCTCCTTCAGTTTCAGGGCGCCCTCCATACTCAGCGATACGCCAATGCCCCTACCCAGGTAATAGGCACTTTGCTTTTTGCTCATGAGCTCACTGAGCATCTTCACCTTACCCTCAGTCTTAGTAATAACACCTTGTAGTAGTCCGGGTATTTTACTAATTATATCCATGGCATTCCTATACTCATTCATTGTTAACTTGCCCATTGCAACCCCAACCTTAAGGGTGAGTATTGTTAACACTATTAATTGAGTTGTGAAGGTCTTTGTAGCAGCCACGCCAATTTCAGGGCCTGCCCTGGTATACAAAACATAATTGGACTCCCTGGGTATTGCGCTATCAACTACATTGGAAATAGCAATGATTTTGGCGCCTCTCTCCTTGAACTCTCTAACAGCGATCAACGTATCAATAGTCTCTCCTGACTGACTTATGGCTATTACGGCGTCATCATCATTAACCGCATTCAGGTACTTCCTATATTCGGAGGATATTAACGTGTGAGTATCTAAACCAAGCATTGAGGTAAGTAAGTAATCACCAACAAGTCCGGCGTGGTATGAAGTACCTGCGCCAATTATGAGTATTTTTCTGGAATCCAGGATTGCATTCACCACCTTATTGAATGCCTCCTCGTCAATACCGGCCAGGGTTGAATTAATGGCTGTAGGTTGCTCATGTATCTCCTTCAGCATAAAATGTGGATAACCCTCCTTACTCGCCATCTCCGGGGTCCAACTAATTAGCCTAATTCTCTCCTCAATATTAATAGGAACACCATTTCTCTCAATATACGCCTTGCCTGGTTCAATGTAGCCGTACTCCCCATCCCTGAGTACGATAACGGTATTTGTATACTCAAGGAAGGCCGGTATATCGCTGGCAACGAAGTTGGTGCCGTTACCAATACCGACCACGAGAGGTGACGTGTTTCTCGCGAAGTAAAGCCTATTGGGTTCCTGGGCCATCGCCACAACAAATGCATAAGCGCCCCTTAATTTTGATAGAGCCGCCTTAAATGCGTCAAACGGCTTATAACCAAGCTTGAGATATTCCTCAATCAAGTGGGCAACAACCTCAGTGTCAGTCTCGCTCTTAAATACGTGACCTCTCCTAATGAGTTCCTCCTTAAGCTCTAGGAAGTTTGAAATTATGCCGTTATGGATCACGGCCACCGTGCCCGAGCAATCAGTGTGAGGATGAGAATTCTCGTCACTTGGCTTGCCATGGGTTGCCCACCTAGTGTGTCCCATGGCTGTCGTGCCGTCGACACTATCGAAGTTTAACCTACCGTTTACCTCAGCTATCTTACCCTTACCCTTCCTAACCTCTATGTAATTATCCTTAATAACAGCAATACCAACTGAGTCATAACCCCTATACTCAAGTTTCTCGAGACATCTTCTAATGACTTTACCAATGGGTTCCCTGAGGTTGTTTGGCAATGACGTAATACCAATAATACCGCACATAAATAGGCGGGGAATAACTTACTAAAGAATTAATAAATGTTTAGAGCATTAAGCAAGGAGTCCCAGTCTCATCTCTAATGCACTTAATAATCTACACATGATTGTCGCGGTATCCATTACGTACCTGCTAATCCTAAAAACATCATCCGCCAAGGAATAGGTACCTTCCTCAAACGAACCCCTGGGAAAAGCACCAATCATAACCAGGGGCTTTTTAAAACTAAGGACATAATCTATGAAAACCGACATAGGTACTTCCCTTCCTTTAACGTCATCAAGTAATATCCTTCGATCAGGCGACTCAACGCTAAGTACATGATTAATACTACCCACGACACTGAAGAGGGGCTTACCCACCGGCGGAACCCTACCTTCCCTAAACAATTGACTCATTAAACCAATGAAGTTATTGTAGTTTCTTGGTACGCGGGTTTCTGGATCAACATAAATCACCAAATTATTCACCGTATGAATGTATGTCTTTACCAATTTATTACGTGCAAGAATACTGCCCTGTATTAGTAATAGTGCTTGGTGCACGATATCCGGTCTTCCGCGTTTCTCAGCTTTAAATAAACCAAGCATTGCCCTGTGGTGCCGAGCCCTATCAAGGATTAAATACTTGGGAGTTTCCCGTCTTTTTCTTGCATCGCTAATGATTACTGGGTCATTCAATAATTCCCCTGGAATCGTCTCAAGCGCAGACTCAGCCAGTAAAATTACTAATTCCTCCACAAAGGAGCAAGGCGTCCTCTCTTAATTTAAGAATTGGTCAACATTTATACTTTGTAAATTAAATACGGCTGTGCATTCCTCATACATGCACTTTATTGTTCCATGGAATTTCCTGGATATGGCTAGTATCCTGTAATTATCGGGCGTAGTGTGCGCCACCAGTGTTTTGGCGCCTTTCCTCTTTAGTTCACTCATTGCGTATGCAACAAGCCCCGTGCCAATGCCCTTACCTTGGTGATTATCCTTAACAACAATGGCAATTTCGTAGCATCCATCACTCAAATAAACGGTCTCCAGGACACCGACTAGTTCATTATTTAAGAAGGCTCCGTAAACAGCATTACGTGGGTCAGAAAATACAGACTTTATGTACTTCTCGAAATCCTTGAAGAAGCCTCTAAACCTGTGGTAAATGCTTTCACTACTCAATGAGTTGTAGAGCTCAATTATCAATTTACTCTCATTACTCCTTAATTCCCTGAATTCAAGCTTGGCTAATGTTTTTGCAACGCTCATTTTGGATCAAGCATGATCGCTATCCAATGATTTAAATTACTTTCTCTTCGGGTGTAAAATGTGGCTAGTAGAAGTACCATCTACAAAAGCATAATGTAGACTCTGCATGAACAGCATCATATGCAATAGAATTGAATGCAGAAAAATAACATATAAGTGACTAACATTGAATATAGCATTATTGGGTCGAATAATTAATTGAAAAATGACCAGGTAACTTAACTACTGCTTTCCTCCTCCTGCGCCACCTGCTCCTCCGGCTGCCTTTCCCTTCGACACGCCCACCGTTAAGCCTAACCTACCTGTTGACCTTGTTCTCTGACCCCTAACCTTAAGCCCTAGGTTATGCCTAATGCCCCTCCAGCTTCTCAGTTTTTTCATTAAATCCACATCCCTTCTGGCAGACAATACCAAGTCAGCGCCTAGGAGGTGCATATTACGCCCGGTTTCTGGGTCCTTGGGTCTATTCACGAACCAACCTGGTGCAAATTGATATAGATTCCTTACAGCCCAGTCAAGCTTTCTAATTGTCTCATCATCAAGTTGCCCAAGTCTAATTAACGGGTTTACCCCTAGGTATCTGCATACGGCATATGCAGTGGATATGCCAATGCCCCTAATCCTAGTTAATGCATAAACCACTGGCTTGAATCCGTCCAGGTCAGTATCACCGATCCTCACTATCTGCTTGATTTCCTGGGACATTCAGGATCATGCTTTGTGTGGGTATTTAAATTTTAATTTCAGGGTATGATCTCGCCATCCTTATAAAACGACTCCATTATTTCCCTATATGGGCCGATCTTCGCATTCTTTGCTATGAACACGTAGTCCTTCACGTAAACCCCATCACCAATTACGGAACCATCCTCAATCCTTACCCACTTGCCAATGTATGTATTACTCCCTATGATTGCGCCTGATATATATGATCCATCGCATAGTGATGATCCGTCAAAAATTAAAGAATTCAGGATCTTAGTTGTGTTGCCTATTTTGGAGTTTTTATGCACTATTACATTAGGGCCGATCTCTGTATTATTTCCGATCACTACGTTCGGTCCTAGATAAACTGGTGGTTGTATTGTCACCGTGGAGCGCAAGTCAGTGTTTATACAATGATTATTAGTACCTGAGCACCTATTGGCTAGAACCCTAAAATTTGCCCTTAGGTAATCCTCGGGTGTTCCTATGTCAAACCAAAGCCCATTGTGTATATACCCATACACACCACCTGTCCTTAACAACCTAGGTATTACATCCGTAGCCAGCTTAACCTGTCCCTCCGGGTTTCTTGGTATCAATTTAATGATTTCCTTGGTAAATACATAAAAACCAGCATTAATTAGGTTAGAACCTACGTACTGCTTAGGCTTCTCTATGAATTCTATTATTCTATTATTCTCGTCTAATTGGGCGACACCATACCTCGACACATCATCGACTTTAGTGAGGGTTATTGTTGCAAGGCCGCTTACCTTCTCGTGAAAGTTTATGAGTTCGGTTGTGCTTATGTCACTAAAGATGTCGCCGTAAACCACGAGGAACGTGTCCGACAGTTCGTACTTCTCATCAATCAACGGTATTGGGCCCGCATCGCCCAATGGTTTGTTCTCCGTTACGAATACAAGCCTGTCCTTAAACTCAGTCCATGTGCTTTCCATGTGCTCCTTAATTAGGTCACCCATGTACCTTATTGATATGAAGATTCTATTCAGTGGTATCTTTGTTATGGATTCCATAATCCAGTCAATGATTTCCCTATCAAGGATAGGGAGGAGTGGTTTCGGACGTGAATAGCTAAGGGGCCTAAGTCTGGTTGCTAATCCGCCAGCAAGTATTACCGCATCATAACCCTTCATATACTAAGTAATAAATCATTAAATTATTTTAATTTAACGCACCATGGATTACCCTGGAATGATGAATTGCGGATAATGTATTTCCCAGGGTTAGGCACTGTCTCTGCCTTTGGGATCTTTTAAGGTCACTGCGGTTCTCAACAACTCTTATGAATAGGTATTTCAAAGCTTGTAAGGTTTAAATTTACGTTTTCTTCGATTACTGTTCTCTATCTGCGGAAAGCCATAGGCAGGAAGCAATAAGGAATTAAATAACTGGGTTTGCTTCATGGCTAGAGTTGTATGGTTAATGTTTCTGACCTGTGTCATTGGGACCGTGAGTGTATTGTGAATTCCGTGGCATCGGTAATTATGCAATTGTTGAGAGGGTCCGTGCCCAGGGACGTTGCCAATAATAGTGCCTTCAAGGATTCTGCGTCCTGTGGGGATGTTAATTGCACGATTGTTGTCGATGATTTCTCGTTTATTAAGGACCTGGACAGTGCAAGTATTAAGGATGGTGTTACTAAGGTCCTTAGGACTATGGATTTGGCGGATGTTCCTGAATTAATTCAATTATTCATAAACATGGAACTGGAGGCCGGCATAAAGGCGGTTGATGAGTACGTAAACATTAATATAAATAGTGAATTAGGAGCCAAAATAAACGAAGCACTTGGAATAGCCCTATACTCAATAGCTGCCTATGACAATGCCATTACCAGATTCAGCGCAGCATCTGCAATATATGAGGGTATTGGTGATGTCAGCAGGGCTCGATTCATGGAAGCCATGTCAAAGATAGCCAGGGCTGAGGACCTTAGGATAAAGGCATCGAGGGTCCATGATGAGGGCAAGCATGACATTGAGAGGAGAATGGTTGAGGATGCCTCTAAGCTATACGCTTCGTCTGTGGTAAACTTCAGGGAGGCCGTCGGCATTAGGGAGGCTAGGGCTAATGAGATCCTCAGTATGATGGACTCATCCGAGGTTCTAGCAAATTATTACTTCACCCATGGTGATATCGCCAGGGCAACGCAGTACTACGATATTTGCCGCAATGCCTCAAGTAACGTTGGGGATTTAGGCGAGGAGTACTGGAGCGTCGTGAAGATAAAGGGCGATCTATGCTCAGCCTTTTACCTGCTATGTAAGGCCATTGAGGAGGGTGATTGGAAGATTTATGAGGAAGCTGGCGATAAATTCCTTGGGTTGATAAATGAGGGTTTAATTGATGAATTGACAACAGAGGGTGCAGTAATGTCCTATAGAGGTGCCATAGACAGCATTAATGAGATTAATGATGCGGTTAGGGTGTACTCAAAGTACGTTAAGGCTGTGAGTAAGTATTTCGATAACATCATTAAGGATAGGTATGGTGACCTCCGCTCCTTTATTGAGGATTTTCGTGGAGGTAACTATGATAACATCGCCAGCGCACTTAATACTGATGTTAGTACCCTTAAGCTGTACGTTGTTGGTAAGGTGATCATGGACGTGGTTAAGGAAGAGGGACTAAGCGAGGACTCTGCCCTTGAAATACTTGCCTACCTGGCAGGCCTTGGTTTGAACCCAATAGATATGAGTATTGATGAAATTATGAATGAATTGCAGGGCCTTATTACAGATGAGGAGTTCCTTAGCGAGATAAGGAAGCTACTGCTGAAGATCAAGGATAAACTTAATCATATTCTCGCCTGATACGGTCAGTGAAAGTAATTTTATAACATTTTACTTACTGGTAATTCGTGGATATTGAGGAGATTATTAGGGAGGCTGCGAATATACTCACGCCAAGCCCTGAGGAAAGGAACAGGGTGATTAATACTGCGGATACCGTGGTTAAATTGATCACTGATGGTTTATTGAAGCGCAATTACAAGAATTTTACTGTAACGATACAGGGCTCTGTGGCGAAGGATACTTGGTTACCTGGTGATAGGGATATAGACATATTCATTATCCTGCCTAGGGATTACTTCGATAAGATTAGGAGTGGTGATATAGTCAATGACTTGATAGATGTGGCCGTTGAATACAGGCTTAATTGGGATATTAAGTATGCTCAGCATCCTTATGTTCAATTACTAGTTAATGATTTCGAAGTAGACGTAGTACCATGCATACGCATTAGCCCAGGCGAGCGGCCATTCACGGCAGCAGACAGGACACCATTACACACGGATTTCGTGAAAGCCAAACTTATGCGAAGAACAACCGATGTTAGGTTATTAAAGGCATTCCTAAAGTCAGTGGGTATTTACGGTGCGGAGATTAAGGTACGGGGCTTCAGCGGTTATGTAAGTGAGCTCTTGATAATATACTATGGTTCCTTCCTAAATGCGATAAGGGCCATTAGTAATTGGCCAACCAGGTACGTCTTCATAGACATGACCAATACTTACAACGAGAAGGATGCCGTGAAAAAGTTCAGGTCACCAGTCATCATAATAGACCCAGTCGATCCAAACCGCAATGCAGCAGCATCAATAAATAGGGATACGCTGGCCACAGCCATAGCCGCATCGCGGGAATTCCTTAGGAACCCAAGTATTAAGTTCTTCACAAGAACCCAATACTTGGAAACGGAGCTTAAGTTAGTATTACCAACCATGATAGTTAGGGCTCCATATCCAGAGGGCACTTCTCCAGACATAGTATGGGGTGAAATTACTAGGTTAATGGCATCATTAGTGAGGAACCTAAGGAAACTTGGTTTTAGGGTTATTCGTTCAATGACATGGAGTGACGATAAATCAGTAATCCTACTAATGATAATGTTCGAGGAACTCGAACTCCCCCAGTATGAACCACATGAAGGCCCACCAGTTGATTCAGATGCAGCTGGGAGCTTCATAAGGAAGTATATTAATAGGCAAGACATCGTGGGGCCATTCATAAGGGGAACACGCTGGTTTGTAGTGAGGAAAAGGAGATTTCCAGACGTGGTTGATGCCACTAGGCACATAATATCCACCATATCACTTAAACACTTGAGAAATGTCCTGGCTAGTTCTGAGTACATTAAGGTTAAATCAATTAATGACATAGAGGTTTTTAATCCAAGTGAGAGAGCCATTGTTAAGGAATTTCTCTGGTCAAGGCCCTGGTGGTTAGCATGATCTATCGATTCCAGTTTTATAAGCGATATTTTTTTAAAGTTTATCGATACAGAAGAGCAATAGGGTATGTCAGTTACACCTGACCTTGAGTTGATGACATTCAAAGGCATTAAGGAGCTACTTAATTATGTAAATGCCCAAATAAGTGATCTCGAGAAGAGAATTAAGGATATAGAGGGCTTAATGAGTGACCTTAAGGTTAAGGCAGATAAGTACATGGCCCTCCTACAAATGATAGAGGAAATCGTCGGGAAGGGACAGCAACTATCACTATCTACAACAATAGAACTCACGGGACTAAAGATAATCTTTGACCCAAGGCCAATTGATGAGTATGAGTCACTTGATGAAAGCAGGAAGGCAATGGCAGATAGGTTAGCCACCCTCACCAGGGTTAAGGATGTACTTGAGATCATTGCGAGTAAGCTTGGTGATAAAGCCGAGGTGCCAATAATGGTTGAGTTCAAAATGGGCATCCCAATAAAGATAATATTTAGGAGTTGGTGAGTTCGAATTGAAGCTACAGGTCGCGCTTGACCTAGTAGAGCCCAGCTTAGCTGTTGATCTTGCCCGCAGGCTCTGCGGTGCTAATGCCGTGGATATCGTCGAGGCTGGTACACCATTAATAAAGACGGCAGGGATTTTCATAGTTAGCGCCCTGAAGGTCTCGTGTCCTAATGCGGAGATTATGGCGGATCTAAAGACGATGGACGTTGGATCACTCGAAGCCAGGCTTGCAATTAATGCCGGGGCAAGTATAGTGAGTGTGCTTGGTGCAGCTGCCAATGAAACAATAGGTGACTTCATAGCGGAGACTAAGAGACTTAATGGTAAGTCATTGATTGACATGATCAGTGTTAAGGATCCCGTTAGTAGGGTTAAGGAGTTACTTAGTGTTGGATTAAGGCCTGATTATGTTGGGCTTCACTTGGGGATTGATGTTCAGAAGGGTAGGGGTTTGACTGCGGAGGACTTGGTGAAGGAAGCTGTTAAGATCAAGGGTGCATATGGCTTAGGTGTTGCAATAGCCGGTGGTATAGATGAGAAGATGGCGCAAAGGATTAAGGATACTAATATTGATGTCGTAATCGTGGGTAGGGCAATAACGCAGGCACCCGACCCAGTCAAGGCCGCGGAAAATATAAGGAGATTGCTTGGTATATAAAAGTTCTAATTAGATTCTCCCTTTTTACCTGCCGTTTGTCCCTAGAGGGTTATTCCGTGTGTTTTATGGTTATTT
>DAJV01000082.1:26450-32676 GCA_002496475.1 Vulcanisaeta sp. UBA163
ATTTCCATAGATTAACCCTGCATTATGAATTGGGCATTACCTGGAGGTGCTCCTTGGGATTAACATGGACTACTGAAGCACCATACTCCCTAGCCTTCTCCTCAATCGCCCTCTGAAGGCCCCTAAAACCCGCCTGGTAAATCCTATGCCTCAACCGCCTATCCCACACCCTCCTAATCATATTACCAGCTGGATTCTTACCAAGCCCCTCAAGGACAATAGCATACTGCCTCTCGTGGGCAGTCCTAACAATAATATTAGCAATCTTTCACCTAGCATCCCACTTCTTCCTACCCTCCTTAAGCCTCCTAAGCACCTTCCTCCTGAGGCTGGAGTTCACGCCATACTTCTCCTGAATCCTCCTCCTACGATAGTAATAGCCCAAAACAAGCCTACCCATACCCGTCTCTAGGAGGTAGGCTACCCCATCAACGAGTACCGCAACACTGTTCTCATTGACGTCGACAGGCAGATAGCCCCTGGGCCCGTACTCAGGAACCTCCCTAACGAAGGTTAAGTAGACTATAACTTGCCTATTCTTCTTATCAAGTCTCATCTTAGTCTCGGAGGCCAGTCTCCAACCCCATTAACGTACTTCCAATACTGCTTATGAGGCTCAAGCCCTATTGATACCCAACCCCTGTGGATGGCAATCCACATTGAAGTATACCCACCCAACCTCCATAGGTGGTCATCAAGCCAAATCGAAATATTCCTAACCTCCGGTAGATCCCTTTTAGCCTTTCCCAGTCTCCTTAATCGTAGAAAGCCCTTAACCCTCGTTGAGGTGTCCTGGCAGACCGTGTAGGCGTAGTGCGATGGTAG
Source organism: Vulcanisaeta sp. UBA163 (assembly GCA_002496475.1). Classification (GTDB taxonomy): domain Archaea; phylum Thermoproteota; class Thermoprotei; order Thermoproteales; family Thermocladiaceae; genus Vulcanisaeta. The sequence continues at coordinate 27,276 of DAJV01000082.1, forward strand.
TTGTGGGTAAAGGCTCCTCATCTCGTGGTACTTCAAGGCCTTAAGCCTGGTGAAGCTTTTAATATTATTCCTAACGGAATATATGGTTAATTGCCCAATAATCTCGTGATACATGCCCTCGAGCTCAACAAAAACCCTAAACACGCTCCTCGGTAGTGAAACGCTCCTAACAATAACCGTCCTTGATACCCTAACCATTCCTCTCAACCTCCTCTAATAGCTTCCTGAACCCGTCAATGAGCTTCCTTTTCCTATGACTCCTCATGCCATAGAGCTTACCGGCAAATGATGTTACTATTGCTATCAAGTCCTCTACAAGCTCTTGGTAGGCGTCTCTCGACTCCTCGCCATAGACAACCTCTATCTTGATACCAAACTGCTTGAGGAAGTACTCTAGGTACTCGAAACCGAACCTTGTAAGCCTATCCCTATAGGTTATTACCACTATGTCTACCTGCCTATTAACAACAATGTTGAAGAGCTTCAGTAATCCCCTGCGGTCGGTCCTTAACCCACTAGCAATAGTACTGCATGAGGTGCTGCACCTGTCCTTCTAAGTCACTCTCCTGGTCACTAGAGCTCACACGAGCATAGATAACAGCTCTAACTTCTTTTGCCTTAACTTTTCCATCAATTATCCTCTCTACTTTGCTTTCAGGTTTCATCTATCTACCAGTAGGTGTTTTAATAGCACGTATCTTGCCAGAGTAAATCCACCTCTTCAAAGTACGATAACTAATACCTAAACGCCTACAAACTTCCCGAGGTGGTAGCAATACATAACTCACCTGTCCCACTCTGTCATAAAAAATCATACTTCGACGCATTTAAACGCTACTGTCCCTATTTTACGTTAATCCACTTCCTCATTGTTGATTTTCCTAAATAATTCATAACGGGCCTAGATCTAAGGAGATTCAGTGAACAATGTGGTGGAACTAATTATTCATTTGTTCGTTCAAGGACTAAACCCAGCCTTCAAGCACTTCAGTTTGGCATCAAAGGTCAATGCTCTATGGTTTCCTAAATACGTATATTATCCTTGTTAAACTGCCGTGTACGTACTGCAAACCATTTGCCACTAACTCAAGACCAGCGTTTAGGAACCAGTCAAGGGAGTCCACGTATGTAGGGTGTGAAAATGCTATGTAACCCCCCTCTCTCAAAACCCTGTATGCCTCCTCTGCAAATTTTCTATAAAAAGTATCTAAGTCTATATCGCTTATGGATAGCCTGTTATACGGAGGATCTGTGGCTATGGAATCCACAGTATTATTCCTAATAGGGCTAAGGAGGGAATCGGAATTAATGGCATCAATGTATTCACCCTGTATTGAGTGCAATGGTCTTGGGTTGATATCTATACCCATCACGTAAGCACCAATCATTGCTGCTTCATATGCAATTAAGCCGGACCCTACGAATGGGTCGAGAAATACCGAGCCATAGTCAACCCTTGACAAATTAACAAGTAGTCTTGCAATACGTAAGTCAATATTAACGGAACCATTCCTCCTACCCAACTTCAAAACCCTGTACCTAGACCTATCCAGGTCGAGGAACTTCCTCTCCTCATCACCCTCCACAACCCATGCATGCTTGGTTAATGCAGCCCTGCATAACTTCCTGCCTAGCGATTCAGGATTACCATCGTAATCTATCAATAGGTCCCTCGAATCATCAATGAGTTCTGCAGAGCCTCCGGATAACTCAATTATGGATAGGATTTCACTATACGCCAGAGCCTTTAGGTCTTGGCTTACCTCCACTCTTAACCTTACCCTTGCCATACCTATTCCTCAAGATACTCAATACTGATAATGTTATTAACCCTATGGCAGTGTATATAAGCAAATCATAAAGTAGCGTGTATGTACTAACCTTACCAAGCATGTAACCAGTCATATTACCGGCTACAATTACCAGGAAAGCTGTTAAAAGTACGTCGGCCGCAACCCTACCGAATGGCCTAATCCTATGCTTTACATAAACCTCAAATGCGTTAACCGTGAGTATGGCCGCCGTCACTAGGCCCACGAAATCAAATAGATTCAACGAACCCCAAAGCGGTATGCTTTGGTGCAGTATGTAGTATGTGGATAGGAAATACACTATTGTGAAGAACACCGATAGGGCGGAAATGAAGAACGTTATTTCGTACATCCTGAGGAATCGCAGTACTGATTCGTGAAGGTTAAAGCCATAGAGTGTGAATGCAGTTCCAAGTATTATTGTTATTCCGGCTACTATCATGGTCCTAACGATCACTGGTATATAAGGCCATATGCTGTAGAACAATCCATAGATCAAAAGCAGGGCTCCCGGAACACCAAGCGCATACTTCCTGTACCTAGGTTCATTAAATAACTTACCAACGTAGTACCTAGCCAATACGGCAAACTCCTCAAAGCCCTTGGTTTGCTTGACAACAATCCTCTTAACCGAGACTACGGGTCTTCTTGACTGAATAAGTGGAACAACAACCTCGTCAGACGGTCCATCAGAGACCACTATGAAGCCATCAGCATCAAACACTTGTAGTATCCTATCAACCTCACTAAGTATTTTCATATCCGCAGTAACATCCTCAGTACTTGCTCCAGTGACAACGGCAATCTCCACATTCTCGGCGCCAAGGGTTGAGATTAATGTATCGTAAAGTTGTATTGCACCAAACATGGCATTGGCATCAGAATCATCTGGATACCTGAGAATGTACTCAGTGGCTACCTTGAGTACACCCCCCCTGCCTATTATTGGTGTGGGAACACCCAGTCTCTCGCCTACGTCATTATCCCTATCGACACAGAGCACAATTACTCTTCTTACGAGATTAGACATGGCTCACTTCTCATTATCTTCCTCTAATCCCAGTCCTAATAAATCATTCAGTGATACTCTCTCTCCCTTCATTAGTTTCTGAAGCCCCTCCTCTGCCTTCTTCTTCAGTTCCTCCTTGGCCTTCGCCTCCTCCTGTTTCTTGCTCACTAGGTTCTTGGACTTCCGCGCAGCCGCCAGGAGTAACTGGTACTTATTTACTTCATCGTTTAGTTCCCTTAGCTTAGACCTTAATTCCTTTATTTCCGCTGATTTACTCAGGATCTTTGCCTTTAGTTCATCACGCCTGGACTTGAGTGAGTCCCTACGGCTCTTTAGTTGAACTATTTCATTGACTATGGCATCCCTCCTCTTCTTGAGTTCCTGTATCTGGTTCTTAATGTTCATGAGGGCATTGCTGTACAACTTCTTCATTTGTTGTCCAAGTTCCACCCTTTCTTTACGTATCTTCTCAACCTCTTGGGAACCATTACTTATGTACTCCTTAATCCTTGAGATGACTTCTGCAGCATTCAATTCCCTCTCCAACTCCTGTATAGTCTTAAAGAACTCCCACTCCTTCTCAGGGTCCGTGGGCGATACCTCATGCTCAAATTCAAGCTTATCGATTAACTCCCTTAGTTTATCCTTATCAACGGGCTTCCCACCAACTAAGTCATTAAGCATCCTCAGTAATTCCCTATACTTCCTCACCTTCTCTATTAGTTCCTTAGCTCTTTGGAAAAGTTCCATTCTTCTCCCCTTAAGTTGCCGCAAGGTATTTATAATCTCATCCCTATTCTTCCTTAACTTATTTAGCTCCTCCTTAACACTCTTCAGCTCAGTCCTCTTGTTATTGAGTTGATTTATTACCGTACTCAATTCCTCCCTGACCTTATTCAACTCATTACGTAGACCATCCCTTTCCCTCTCACTCTCACTGATTAACTCCCTGATCTTAAGGACCTCGCCACTTAACTCCTTAATCCTACTCTCTAGCTCTTCCTCGTTTATAATTGACACAGGCAAGTTATAGCAAGAAGGGTATTAATAATGCTTATCCCAAGTCAGTAACCTCAATAGGGGAAGAAAATATAAATCACCTATGTAAAACGAATCAGAGTATGACTGAAGTACTTAAGTACGATCTAGTAATTATTGGATCAGGCCTAGCGGGTTTAAGGTCGGCATTCGAGGCCGCCAGGGTCTCTCAGGGCAAGATAAGGATTGCCGTTATATCTAAGGTGCATGCAATGAGGAGTCACTCCGTCAGTGCTGAGGGGGGCGCAAGTGCAGTCCTCTACCCAAAGGAGACAGGTGATAGTTTTGATTTGCATGCATACGATACTGTTAAGGGCAGTGACTTCCTAGCAGATCAAGATGCTGTTGAATTATTAGTACATGAAGCTCCTAAGGAAATAATATTCATGGATCACCTAGGTGTTCCCTGGTCAAGGGATGAGAAGGGTAGGATATTACAGAGACCATTTGGTGGAATGTCAATTCCCAGAACCACCTTCGCTCAAGACAAGAGCGGCTTCTTCCTAATGAGTACGCTGTACGACAATGTACTTAGATTTGACAATATTGAAATGCTTCATGAGCATTTCGTCACATCATTAATAATGAACAATGGCGTATTCAGGGGAGTTACCGCCATAGACCTAAGGACAGGAGAATTCAAGGTGATACTTGCTAAGGCGGGAATAATCGCAACTGGAGGTAATGGCAGGGTTTATAAATTCACAACAATGGCCTGGTCATCCACTGGTGATGGATTCTCCCTAGCTTATAGAGCCGGAATACCACTCAAGGACATGGAGTTCCCGCAGTTCCACCCAACTGCCTTAGTACCCAATGGCATTCTAATAACGGAGGGCGCCAGGGGTGAGGGTGGTTACCTGATTAATAAGGAGGGTGAAAGATTCATGAAGAATTACGCACCAAGCAAGATGGAGCTTGCTCCCAGGGACATAGTTAGTAGGGCAATAGTTACTGAGTGCCTGCAGGGCAGGGGCTTCACTGATGAGGAATCGGGGCTCTGCTACGTATTACTTGATTTAAGGCACCTTGGTGAGGAGAGGATAAATAAGAGATTACCTATGATTAGGGAGATAGTAATTAAGACATTGGGCATTGACCCAGTTGACGAGCCAATACCAGTTAGGCCAGCGATGCATTACATGATGGGTGGCGTGCACGTTGACTTATACGGCCAGGTAATGCTCGATGAAGAAAAGACCAGGGTACCCAACTTATGGGCTGTTGGTGAAGCTGCCAATGTAAGTGTTCATGGAGCCAATAGGCTGGGCAGCAACTCACTAAGTGACTGCCTTGTGTGGGGTAGGATCGATGGTGAGGCAGCTGCTAAGTATGCAATGTCAGCTCCAGACTCAATGCTTGAGTATACTGGTGATATTGTGACAAAGGCAGCTAATGAGGAAAGTAGGATATTTGATAAACTACTGCATAAGGAGGTTGGGGCTGAAAACCCATACTCCATTAGGGAGGAGATGAATAGGACAATGGACACGTATGTGTACGTGTTCAGAGACAAAAACGGATTAGAGGAAGCGTACTCAAC
>DAJV01000049.1:0-39558 GCA_002496475.1 Vulcanisaeta sp. UBA163
ATTTCTCAGTATGTATTTTACCTTTTTCGGAATTTATTATTAAGTGCCTTAAGAACCTCTAAATCACCTTGGTAATCGCCTGCACATGTGGCAATAACTCCATCGACTATCCCGTTAAGTTTTTCTACATAATTGACGACATTATTAATTGTAGTTGTAGGCTCCCACCCTATTTGTTTCAATATCTCCGTATTTCGTGGTGTCCCAACGAGTACATAAGTATAAAGAGGAATATTTAATTTTCTCATTTCCTTTGATAAATCTATAAGCGCAGGATACGTTTGATCTGATAATCTCATAAATAACGCGAAGTCCCAGCCCGTCTTAACCCTATTAACCATATCTACAATTGAAAATGCTTGCATATATCGGTCCATTCCAGTCACTTTTGCCCATTCCTGCTTGTGCAAGGTTTTTATTAACAACCTTTTTGGTTATTTTTAATGAGACTTNNGGTTAGTCTGACTGGAGGGCTGCTGAGATGGAGATGGAGCTCAGGAAGTGCATTAGGGAGTGCATATCCTCGGTGAGTGAGGATGTTGAGATCGGGTGCATGGACTGGACAACCACGTGGGGAAGTAAGTACCTACTCAGGGCATGGGTTGAGGGTGCTAAGGTATATGTCGATGTTGTCAGTGAGACCACGTACTACGTCTCAGGGATAGGCTTGGGAATGTGTTGAAACTAAGCAGTACACCGAGAGGCGTGTACATTGACCTAGTGAATAAAGGCATTATCGTGGATTCAAAAGTCTTCGACCTAACAAGACTGAATGCCACAGTCAGGTCAAATAGCGGATGAGAAGAAGATGCTGTACGCCACAGTACTGGCTGAGGTTGGTGGTAGGCTTAGGTTATTTAGGCATGGCCCATTCGCACGGGCTATTAAGCCGTAGGTCGTGGGTTCGAATCACACCGGGCCCGCCACTTCTATATTTAATTCCTCATTGGTAATTGCAATCATGATTTACATGTTCCCGAGAGAACATGAACCTCGATTAATGGGTCTTGTTTTATTCTGACTGTGGGTGTTATTATCATAATTTAATTAATGAATTTGCTGTGTTCTCGATTAATTATTCTTTTCTATTACATTAATACTGCCGCTTTGCTTTTCATGTATTTTTAATGGAAGGAAGTGGGGAGGAGGTCATTAAATGAGCGAGTCTTTGGTTTCACGCTTTCATGCTTTAAATGAATTTGTTCTAAATTGTGCAGGCTAATTTTTAGTTTTCCTGTCTCTCTATGGTATTTATGCAGCTTTGTATTTTTCGTTTGTCTTTACTACTTTTCCGTCCTTTATTAATCTCGTTAATTGCGCCTTAATTACATTGATCCTTTCCTCACCCACCGCTCTTGCTATTTCCTCTGCCGTGAATTCCCTGCCCCTGTTGCCTGTGAGGTAGTCGAGTATTTTCTTCTTGATCCCCTCGACCATACACTATAAATATTAGTCTTTAAATTATAAAGATATTGCCTTTATGCCTGAATTACATCAATCGTAATTTGCTGGGTTGAATTAAATAATGCAGCTAAATACAGTGGATATGTTTTTGCTTGCATCTGTATTTAAGTACGCTTTTGTTTTATTGTAATTGTATCGTTCTAGGGTTGGTTTTAGTTGTTGAATTTAATTGTTATTCCTGTGTAGAAAGAGTTTCTAAAATTGGGCAAGTGTTTTTAAATTACGATTGGTAATGCCCATTCGTTGGTATGCGTGGGTTTAGGGCGTATTATGATCATGGGATCATCATTGAATATGGAGGTAAAAGGATCATTGTGGATCCATTGAGGAAGCCCTCTTATTCCTTTGATGCTGTTTTGGTGACGCATGGGCACAGGGACCATGTTAGTCCAGGCGCAATTCGCGGTGTCTTGCCGTTGATCATGAGCAATGAGACTGCCGCAATTATTAAGGCGCGTGATAGTATGTACCCAAAGCACCTAGCGGCTTCTCCGGGTTCTAGGCTTCTTGTTAATAATGTCTTTATTGAATCCTTCAATGCTGGTCATGTTATTGGTAGTTTGTCCTACGTGCTTGACTTTGGTGATCTTAGGGTTGGGATCACTGGGGATTTTAACGTGGAACCCTCCCTATTGCTTGATGGGGCTAGGGGCCTTGACGTTGATGTTCTTATAATGGAGGCCACGTATGGCGACCCTGACTATGTATTTCCAAGTAGGCCTGAGGTTTATAACGAGTTGAGGGCTGTTGTTGAGGATGGTACGAGGAATGGCATTGTGCTCCTTATGGGGCAGCCGCTTGGTCGTGGTCAGGAACTTACCGTCTTACTTAGGGATTACCCACTTTATGTGGAGCCCGGTATTAAGGTTATTAATAATGCCCTTGGTATAAGGCATGGTGGAGTACTTAGTGGCTTTCCTCCTGCTGGTTCCGTACTTATTACAGGTAATCAAGGAAATATGGTTCAGGTTATTAGGGCATTGAGGGCTAGGTATGGTGAGTTGAAGGCCGTGGCCCTCAGTGGCATGTATGCCAGAAGCTCCAGGGCCCTTAGGCTTAGGTACCTCGGCATTGATGCTTTACCGTTAAGCAGTCACTCGGATTTCCCTGGGTTAGTGGATTTCGTGCTAAGCAGTGGGGCTAAGTTCGTATATACTGTATACGGTAATGCGGTCAGGTTTGCCAAGTATTTAAGGGGGGAATTGGGTATTATGGCGAGGCCATTGCCGGGCTCAGGGCAGTTAACCATGGATGCCTTCCTGTGGTAAATACTTAAATGCGTGGATCTATGGTTTCTCTCAATGAGGCCCATAATAACATTGCTTACGGATTTTGGTTATGATTCCTATTTTGTACCAACAATGAAGGGCGTGATACTTAACCTCAACCCTGAGGCCATGATTGTAGATATAACTCATGCAATACCTCAATTCAATGTACGTAAGGCGGCATTTACCCTATGGGCCTCCTACAAGTACTTCCCCAGGGGCACTATTCATGTCGTGGTTGTTGACCCGGGTGTGGGCACCTCGAGGAGGGCATTGGCAATTAGGACTAGGAATTACTACTTCGTGGGTCCTGATAACGGTGTCCTAATGATGGCTGCCAGTGATGACGGCATTGTTGAAGCCAGGTCCATAGAGAGTGGGGACTTCATGAGGCCTATCGTGACTAGTACGTTCCATGGACGCGATGTATTTGCCCCAGCAGCTGCGTACCTAAGCCTTGGGCTTGACCCATCATTACTTGGCCCCAGGGTTTCCGACCCTGTGGTGTTGCCAGGCATTGGCGGTAGTGTATCTAGGAGTGGCGCTAGTTCCGTGATTATCTACATTGATCACTTCGGCAATGCCTATACCGGGGTTAGGGTTGGTGACCTTGAAGCCCTTGGGCTTGATTACGGTGATGAACTGCGGATCAATATACCAAGGAGAAATGTTGATCTTAGGGTTAGGTTACTGAGGAGTTACGGCTATGCAGGTGAGGGTGAGGCTTTGGCGATTATTAACAGTGAGGGTTTCCTGGAACTCTCAATTAATAGGGGTAGCTTTGCCTCTAGGTATGGCGTGGAAGAGGGTGATGAAGTTACATTATCAGTCATTAAATGACCATGCCCTGCGATAAATGATTAAGGAGTTCCTTGAAATTCCTCATTAGCACGGTACTACTAACTATGTATTGCCTGGGCACCTTACCGTTGATTACTGATACGCCCTCCATCACTAACAACCTGGACTTAACATCAGCATCACTAACCGAATAGCCACCGAGTGAACCATCGCTTTTTATGACCCTGTGGCATGGTACTATAACTGGTAGTTTATTCGCGCTTGCCAACCTGCCAGCCGCCCTGGGGCTAGTGTTTAGCAGGCGCGCTATTTGGGCGTAGGTTGCTACCATTCCCCGCGGGATCGAGAGCATGGCGACCTGAGCAAGGCCAAGCAGGCCTGGGCTTAGTTCTATGTGCTTGATTACGTCTTGAGGTTTCGCGACACCCATTAGGTAATCAAGTATTAATTTTATAACGGGTTCCTCATTATTGTTCTTAATGCCGTCAATACCGACCCTAACCCTTATTTCCCGGATCCTATCGCTATAAATACAAACTTCCAATATTCCAATTCCCACTATTGATAATGTTAAACAACGCATTTCATTTAATTGATAAGTAGCACCTTAAAAACCCTCGCCCAAGGAGACAATGTGGTTGTTAGGGTTAGGTTGGTTGGCGTATTGAGGGCATTGGCTGTTGGGAGGGAGTACATTGAGCTTACCAACGTTGGCAGCGTGAGGGAGGTAATTAATGGACTTAAGGCCGTGAATGAGAAGTTGTTTAAGAGGGTCTTTGATCCATCAAGGAATGACTTGATGCCTGATATATACATTGCCGTTAATGATGTTGATATAAGGCTTCTCAAGGGTCTTGACACGCCTGTTAGGGATGATGATGAGGTTTTGATCCTTGCCTACATCCATGGTGGTTAATGATGAGGGGTCAGGTGATCAGGCTTGCCAGTGATGTTGGTGAGTTAAGGACTTGGCTTGCGACTCTTGTATTGAGTAGGCCCATAAATGATGAATTACTCAGTAGGGTTAAGTTGATAGTTAATAATTGCAGGGATTCCCTAATAACCATAGTGCCTGCAAGAATGATTCTCAGTACCTGGCAGATGACGTACCCGGCATACCTAAGCCTTAGGGAGCACTTGACGGGTATATCCAGGTTTAGGGACGCTGGTCTGGGAGCTTTGACATATATGGCTGGCACAACCCAGTTAAGGCGTGGCTTGTTGCTTCTTAACCCGGTTGGGCATGATCAAGTGTCGGTCATAATCATGGGCGTTAATGATTGTATAGATCGCATAGTTAGTGAGGTAGTTAAGGTACTTAATGATTACATTGTGGATGTGGTTATTGGTGTTGGTTTTCACAGATCGTATGCAGGAATCTTCAGGACTAATGATGAATTCATCAACACCTTGATTAGTAGGTATATTGGCGGGCTTACGTAGTTAGTGGCATTTCTTGCAGTGTATAGCTTATAATTATGTCACTTCCCCAAGCCAAATAATGGATAGGTTATTCTATATTGCTAAGGATGAGGAGATCCTCAATGGTGAGACCACGGACGTATACTTCATGAGGACTGTTGATGTCCTCAAAGCCGCGGGATTGAATAGGATCAGGGTTAGGGCTGAGTTTCATGTCGTTAACCTACCAAGGAATTATAAGTGGGCCGTGTTTGCTGGTTTGAAGGAGGTCGTTAATCTTACAGCAGCCAAGGGGTTGCCAATAACTATCTACGCGATGCCTGAGGGCACGCTCTTTAGGGCTAATGAGCCATTGATGGTGGTGGAGGGTAATTACATGGATTTTGCGATTTATGAAACCGTGTTCCTAGGCATACTTAGGCATTACTCCTCAGTGGCTACTAAGGCGGCTAGGATAAAGAGGCTTACTGGTGATAGGACCTGCCTATTCTTTGGGGCCAGGGTTGTACACCCAGCTATACAGCCAATGGTTGATAGGGCATCCTACATAGGTGGTTGTGACGGTGTTGCAGGCGTTACAGGCGCGAAATTATTGGGTGTGAAGCCCAGCGGTACAATGCCCCACGCATTAATGATTGTGTTTAGACACGCAACTGGTGACCACACGCTTGCCTGGGTCTGGTTCGATAAGGTAATGCCCAGTGACGTGCCCAGGATTGTGCTGGCTGATACATTTCTCGACGAGCGTGAGGAGTCGATGCTGGCTGCTAAATTACTCGGTAATAGGCTCCATGGTGTTAGGTTGGACACGCCGAGTAGTAGGCGTGGTAATATGGAGGCCATTGTTCGTGAGGTTAGGTGGACCCTTGACCTGGCTGGTTATAGGAATGTGAAGATTGTTGTGAGTGGTGGTGTTGATGAGGACGAGGTCATTAGGCTTAGGGATATTGCCGATATGTTCGGTGTTGGTACATCAATAGCCTTCCCACCAAGTGTTGATATTAGTATGGATATTGTTGAGGCTTATGATGAGAAGAGTGGACGTTGGGTGCCAATAACGAAACGCGGTAAATTACCAGGCTTTAAGCAGGTTTATAGGTGTGGTGAGGCCTTAAATGACCAGGTTATTCCATGGGATTCAGAACCAGCCACATGCCAAGATGGTTCTAAACCTAAACCACTACTTAGGAAGTTTGTTGATAATGGTATGGCCGTTGAATCAATGCCCAGTGACCAGGAGATCAGGGATTATGTACTTGAGCAATTGAAATACGTCGAATTATGATCATTTTTAATTGCCTTAGTAATTGAAAGTAGGTGAAATCACGAGAGTCCGCACATCACCTCTTGATTAAAGAGAAATTACTCCTTTCTATTTTTAAGGAAGAATCACGACTAAACTCATAACTCCTCCTCCCACTCCTCCTCAAACTCCTCCCACTCTTCTTCCTCCTCACCCTCGAATTCTTCCTCTTCCTCCATAACTAGGTTGTTCATGCCCGGTCTATGGTGACTTAAAAGCAATCTTAAAAAGTATTACCTACCCTTAACTGGTGTATTTATGAACGCGGTGCAGAAGTTAGTTTCATGATTAGGTGTGGTTTATAAAAGGTTGAATTAAGATAAAGGTTGGGGTTATTCGTGGATTTCAATTTAGTGGTATCCACGGGAAGGAGGTTAGAGGGTAGGTGCGCCGATGAACTTAAGTACATAGGTGACTTGGTCGGCATGAGGATTGCGCAAACGTCCTTTACAGGCTTTGACGGGTTAATAACTGGTTATGTTGATGGAGACCCCGTGGAGTTCACAAGGAGACTAAAGGAACTCGTCATAAGTGGTCGTTATGTACCACGCTTCGTACTTAAGGTTGTGCCTGTAATGAGAACCGTAAGCACAAAAATCGACGAAATAACGAAGGCCGCCATAGAATTATCTGGTAGGTACCTTAGTGCTAATGAGACTTATAAGGTTGAGGTTAGGAAGAGGGGTGTTGATCTTGATAGGATGGATATAATTGACTCAATAGCGTCGAAGATAAGTAATAAGGTTAAGCTTGAGGGCCCTGATAAGGTTATTCAAGTTGAGGTTTTCCCCTCAAGGACTGGAATAAGCGTGATTAGGGAGGATGATATTTTCTCACTAATGAGGGTTAGTATTGGCTCTCAACAGAATAGTGAGTAAGTCATTATTCAATAACCGTAATTCTTTAATTCCACATGGCTGACTGGGGTTTTATTATGGATGTTACAGTAATTGGAACAGGCAGGATGGGTAGTGCGCTCATTAGGAGACTGGCCAGTCAGGGATTTAACGTATACGCCTGGAATAGAACTAAGGATAGACTCAAGGGATTACCAGCTAATCCAATAGATGATGTGTCCCAGGCCAGGGGGCTTACATTCATCTTTGTCTCTGATGATGAGGCATTGAACGCCGTCAGAGGCGTTGGTGGTGAGTTAATGGTATTGTCAGGAACCTACAGTATTAATGCTGTTACTGCGTTTAATGTTAGGTTCACTGGCATGGGGGTTGGCCTATTAGCCGCGCCTGTCGTTGGTGGGCCTGCGGACATTGAAGGTGGCACAGCCATATACTTAGTCGGCGGCCCGGAAAACACCTATCAGAGGGCCAGGGAGGTCTTTGATAAGCTGGGTGTTGTGATTAGGTTACCAACTGCTGAATCGGCAATGGCGCTCAAGCTAGCCTACAACGCCCTCCTAATAGGATCCATGGCATTACTTGGCGAGTACGTGGTTTTAGGCAGAACCTTCGGTGTTGATGATGAGGTACTTAAGGATTTACTGATGAAGACGGCATTTAAGGGAGTGGCTGAGAGGTACATGGATAGGATGTTAAAGCCTAAGTCGCCTCCATCATTCACATTAGCCCTGGCTGCTAAGGATATGCACTATGCCGTTAAGTCAGCGGGTGATACGAAAACTCCCCTTGTTGTTTCGTCAGCCGTTAAGTCCCTCTACGAGTTATTGGCCGCCATGGGCTTTAGTAATGAGGACTATGTTAGGGCTGGCTTGCTTGAGCTTATTGGCCGTGTAAAGGAAAAATAATGCTTATTAATTCCACTGATTAATCGTGCATTGATGAGCGAAAGCGCCAAGGTTGAGATTGAGAGGGTTTACGTAATTAATCTAAGGAGGACTAGGGAGGCTTCGAGGACTAGGAGATCCCCATACGCTATTAGGTTGATTAGGAATTTCGTGGCTAGACATATGAAGGTCGAACCGGGGAATGTTAAGATAGACGGTAGTGTTAATGAGTATATTTGGTCAGGTAGTATTGAGAAGCCGCCGAGGAGGATTGAGGTCAAGGTCACTAAGTACAGTGATGGTACTGTTAGGGTTGCCTTGAACGTCCCGGAGAAGNNAAGGCTGAGGAAAAGTAACACCCTGTAAATAGCCGATTTCTTTTAAAGGACCTTTACCTCTCAGATGGTGTGGTTAGTAATAGGACGCTGCGTTCAATGTCAAGGTTGTTCACGGCATTTCTCTATTTCGCGATCTCATCATTGGCCTTCATAATTGATTTTCCGTTTTATCCAATACCAATTGCTATACTAATAGTAGTCGTTACAGCGGCCCTTGCGTATTCTGGGCATGTTAAGCTTGGTTTCACAGTAATGATAATGCTCCTAATACCCGCCCTGCTCTATGCCTATGAGTATGCCGCATTAGGGACATTACTTCTCATACTAATACTGATTGTGTTGATTAGGGTTTTTGATTGGTTCGGCATTGGTGTCGGCATGCTAGCCTGGGAATTTTCAATAATGCCTAACCCACTCTACGTGCTTTCTGTACCATTGATATTAACCTCACCAAGTCTCACTATTGGTGTCACCAGGAAAGTCACGCCGCTTAAGTCATTAATAACATTTCTCGTCCTTTATATACCAACACTGCTACTATTGAATGCCGGCAATACCGTGATCCCCTGGTTTGGGTATGTGAGTTCACAACTGACGCCATTGCAATACCTCACCACCAGTGCAATAATAAATGCCCTGGGCAGAATAGACGTTGGATTTTATGGGTTGAATCAGGCCATTGGTAGGGTGTTCACTTGGACGAGTACCTACGTATTGCCGCTGGTGATGGCCTTGGCAGCATACACGGCATATGTAATATCCAGCAGGTTGAGGTCTCATGATAATAGGGCGGTCAGGTTCTTCGCGCCGGCCATTGGCACAATGGTCGCTTACGCCTTAATGACATACTTATTGTTCTACATGAATCCATACTTTGGTCTTTACCAGGGTATTGATATCAACACACTCATGCAGGGTCTATTGCCTGCCCTGATAATAAGCGTAACCATTCTCCCTGCAGTAATGCACTTCAGGCTTATTGAGATTAAGTTTGAGGAAGAGGAGAGGCAGTCCGTGGTTGCCCTTGAACGTGGTTATCAATTAATCCTTAACAAGGATGAACTCAAGGTCTTAGCTGATGAGTGGGATAACGTGGTTGGGCTTGATGATGTTAAGAACGAGATAGAGACAGCCGTAATAACACCACTTAGGGATAACAAATTATCCCAGAGGTATGGTTTGATGCCAATCCATGGCGTCCTCCTCTTCGGCCCTCCAGGGGTTGGTAAGACAATGCTGGCTAGGGCAATAGCGGGTAGGTTGGGTTGGACCGCGATAATCATGAACCTAGGCGAATTGCTCAGTAAGTACTATGGTGAGAGTGAGAATAGGCTTTCCGAACTCTTCAAGGTGGCTAGGAACTATACGCCCTCCGTTATAATAATTGATGAATTCGATGCTATCGGCAAAGCAAGGAGTAAGTACGTGAGTGACGACGTAACACCAAGACTGCTCAACATACTACTTAGTGAGATGGATGGAATAGTCAAGAGGAATGAGAATATCCTGGTAATCGGAACAACGAACCAGCCCGACCTACTTGATCCAGCGTTGCTTAGGCCTGGTAGGTTCGACAAGGTTATTTACATACAACCACCAAATGAGGAGGTCAGGGCTAGGTTATTCGAGGCATTACTCAGGGATAAACCCATCCAGGGGAATATTGATTATGCAAAGCTGGCTAAAATAACCGATAGGTTTACTGGCGCTGATATCATGAACATTGTTAGAACCGCAGTCCTTGAATCAATTAAGGAACAGAGACCCATAACACAAGACAAATTAGAGGAATTAATCAATAGGTATAAGCCCAGCCTAACCTATGATTTGCTTGAAAAGTATGATGCATTCAGGCTACAATACAGTAGATTGAGGACCTACGGGAAGGCGCAAGTTGGTATTCCAGAGACTACTTGGGATGATGTTGGTGATCTCGAGGAAGTTAAGGATGTCATCAATAGGTACGTAGTCACCACAATGCAGAGAAGAGACATACTTGAGAGGTTGGGTATTGAACCAATACACGGCATACTACTCTTTGGTCCTCCAGGGGTTGGTAAGACCCTCGTTGCCAAGGCAACGGCTAACATGCTTAAGGCGAACTTCATAGAGCTTAATGGGGCTGAATTGGCTAGGGTTGGGCCGGAGAGAGCTGCTGCTGTTGTGAAGGATGTCTTCAACATGGCGCGTGATAATGCGCCTGCCATAATCTTCATTGATGAGATTGACTCAGTGGCACCACCAAGGGACTCACCAATAGGTGGTGTCTGGTCTGGGGTCATTTCACAATTGCTAACTGAAATGGATGGGTTAAGGGGGTTGAATAATGTCATTGTTATTGCGGCTACGAATAGGCCCTGGTTTGTTGATCCAGCGTTGCTTAGGCCTGGTAGGTTCGACAAGGTTATTTACATACAACCACCAAATAGGGATGCTAGACGCGAGATTATTAAGATTCACATTAAGAATGCTGAGGTTGAGGAGGAGGTCATTAATTGGGTCGCAGAGGTTACCGAGGGGTACAGTGGCGCTGATTTGGCTGCATTGGTCAGGGAGGCTAAGATGAAGGCCCTGGATAGGGTATTGAACGGTGATACAAACATTAGAATTACTAGGGAGGACTTTGAGTACGCCCTTGGCAAGGTCCACCCATCACTGAGTAAGGAGGTGTTAAATCAATACCAGGACTTCCTAGTGAGGATTGGATTACCCGCTTAGTGCAATGCGTTAAAGCGGGGACTTGGTCAGGTTGGACTTAGTAATTCAAAGGGTTTAACTGTCAATGTTTGATCATAGACCTTGCCGCCACCAACCATAGCTTAATAGTGGTGTTGCTATTATTACCAATGTTAGTATTAAGCACCACATGTTCATAAAATAACTTGGCAATATTGGCTAGGAGGACGTGGCTCACGATGTTGTTAATCAACGACTTACGTATAGATGGGCATCACCAATGGGTCCATCGAGAGTTAGTTATAAAAAGAGTCTTCTCACAATATCAGGCATGAGTCAAAAGCCTGAAGCATTGAAGAACATAATTGAGGAAACAACAAAATTGGTAAAGGAGGGATATTCACTAACGGGCATAATAAAGGAGGTTACTGACGCAATTAACAAGGAAGTTGGCCTAAGTAGGATTATTTTTAATGAGATAAGGGAGTCAATGGTTAAGATAAGTCCAGGCAATGTACCAGTGGGTTTATTCACGCAATGCGCCCTAATACCCAGTTATTATCTGACGGGTAAGAATCCAAGTATTGATTGGGGGGATGTAACAATGCACCTACTGGGTAAGATGATCCATAACTTAGCAGTAGCCGAGATAAAGGACAGGCTTGGTAATAAATGCATAGAGGGCGTGGAGGTCATGTATACGCATAATTCCTGGACTATGAGGGGAAAGCCCGACTTAGACTGCGGCAATTACTACCTGGAGTTCAAAACAATAATGGGTAGGGTGACGAAGGCTAGGTTATTTCACGATCTAATACAGGCAGGCTTCTACTCGGCGGCGGGTAATAAAAACACCTATGTGATGTATATAGTGCTTAGTGATGGTGTGTTACGCAATATAGTGCCCATTGAGGTAATACCAGAGGTTGGTTATCCCGTCATTTATGCCTTCAAGCTTTGGGTTAAGGCCGTGGAAGGTGGTGACATTGGGGCTTTAGTCACTAAGACAACATCATGCAAGGTATGTAGGTTTAGGGATATTTGTATAATGAGGACTAGGAATCCGCATGAGGTCTTGCTACCAGGTAAGGAATTACTTGATAATTACCTTGATTATGTTAAGCATGAGGTCTTGAAGACCGGTGTTAAGGTGATTGGTTAATGAGCCTTGATGAAATAACTGACTTGGCGAATTACCTACTCAACAGGATGCAGAGGAAGGAAGACTTTCACTTTGTAACCTCAATATCTAAATGCTCATTATTGTCCCTGAGAAGGGATGTCAGTATAATGGACGAGGCATATACTGAGTACTTACCGAGGGTTTTAACCATGTGCGCCACGGAGAAGCATGTGGTTAGGCTTGAGAATTACACCCTGGAGTTACCAAGACTATTCAGGTGTGGTGATGCATTAATACTACCCAAGTTAATGCTGCTCAAGGAGAACATTAAGTCCCACATAATCGAGGCCCTACTGGTGGCTGCCTTATTGAATTCAGAAATTCAACTTCACTACTTGTCTAAAAACATCAATGGTGAGATCGAGGAGGGATTATCAATAACGATCAAGCCCGAGTGGGGTAAGGAACTACTTAATGCTGTTACTAACTCGCTAAGGAATAGGGAGGTCGGTATTAAGACAACGAGCTGCAACATATGTCCACTAAGGAATATTTGCCCATTCAGTAACCTGGGCGATGAGACTGTATTACCCAGTGATACCTCGAAGATAGTCGATGAAATCTACAACTCAATATTCACGCAACCGACCAATGCACAGGGAGCTCATGATGAAAATAAGCTAGTGCCGCCCAACACAATGGATAGGGAGGGCATTAGGGATTATCTTAAGAGGGTTGCTAATTGGGCTCGTGAACAGGGAAGAACGTGGGTTAGGGTAGCCATTGGTAAATGCCCAATATGCGGTAGGGAGGGTACCTTGGTAATTAGGATCACTGGTGGTAACGGTGATAAGGTTCTCTATAGGCATGGTTCATCGACATGCACAGTGGGCACTATTGATGAGTCCGTAGATAGGCTAAACATTAGTAAGTTTCTCGATATTGAGCATCAACACGTTACCGCTCATAGAACTAATCATGGGAATAATCCGGCGTAAATTGTTATAAAGCGCATCATCACATTACTTGTAATGACAATGAGGGTGGGTATTGTGGACACTACATTTGCCAGGGTTGATATGGCCAAGTACGCAATTGAGGAACTTAGGAATAACGAACCCTCAGTAATAATAGAGAGACTGACAGTGCCTGGTTTCAAGAATACTCCCTGGGCGGCCAAGCAATTGATTAATAGGGGTGTCGATGCAGTAATGGTGTTTGGCTGGATAGGTCCTAGTCTGACGGATAAGATTACGTATGCCGTGGCATCAATGGGCCTAATAATGCTTCAAATAGAGTATGATAAACCAATAGTGGACGTGACAATTCATGAGGATGAGACTAATGACGAGAAGGAATTATTCAACATAGCCGTGGATAGGACGAAGAAGCACGCGAAGAACCTGATACTAATGCTTAGGGGTGAGTTAACGAAGTGGGCTGGCATGGGACTTAGGCAGGGACGCCCTGACGCTGGCCCAATAATTTAAACACTACATACATCAACAAACCATTATGCCAGTGCTGGATTCAATATTTGGGTAAAAGCTTTATTAGTATATGCGTTTAATGACATTGTGAGTACCGCCATTGATCTAATCAAGAGTATCTTTGGGAATTTAATCAACGGCAATGTGCTAATAAGCGTTAAGGAAAGACAGAACCCACTGATCTCTGAGTATGCCATTAAGTATGGAGGAATATGCCCTGGCTTGAATATTAATGAGGATGTTAGTATGGACAGGGAGACAGGGTGGTACCAGGTTTTAACGGTTGGCGTTGGTACGAAGCTCAGTATAAATAGGGCAAGCGTGAGTTTGACCTCCGGCGATGATTCTATGAAATTATTAATCAGGTTAATGAGCGGTGATAGGCTAAAGTCCTCAGGGGAGTTTGTGATGACCTGCGGAGAGCCCAAGGAGTCAATTTATGGTAAGTCCGTGATAGACCTATTCATAAACCTTGATGTTGTTTCGAGGTTCCTAAATATAATGAAGGAAAGGAGGAAATCAAGTGATAATTCTATTGATGAGTTGTTGAAGTTCTTGGGTGGTGCTAAGTCGAAGGTTGAGCAGGACCTTAGGAAATTGGTTGGTATGTATCAATGGTTTGAGGAGTGATTAGCATGGTTAGAAAGATGGTATTGTTCCTGGAGATGCATCAGCCGAGGAGGTTGAGACACTCCGTGCTTAATAAATTATGTGGGTTGAGGGGTAGTGAGGTTAATGAATCGATTATTATCCCCACAATATTTAATGACGATGTAAATAGGGAAATACTAAATAGGGTTTCGGAGAAGTCCTACATACCAACACTGGAGTTGATGAGGCAATTGGGAAATGAGGGGTTTAGGGCCTCAATATCGATATCCGGGTCATTAATTGAGCAGTTAATGATGTGGAGACCTGATGTTATTGAGCTACTGAGGGAGTTGGTGAAGAGCGGCATTGTCGAGTTGGTTGCTGAGCCTTACCATCACTCATTGGCGTCGTTCATTAGTGGGGATTTGTTCATTGATGAATTAAGACAACATGTTGAGGCGAACAAGTCATTGTTTGGTAAGGTACCTATTACCTTCGAGAACACGGAGTTTTTGTATAGAAATGATTGGGGGGAGCTTATGGAGAAGGCTGGGGCGTCTGTGGTGCTTACTGAGGGTGTTGATTGGGTGCTTGGTTGGAGAAGCCCAGCCTATGTTTATGGCGCGCCCAATTCCAGGGTAAGGTTATTGCTTAGGCATTATAGGTTATCTGACGACATTGGTTTCAGGTTTAGCAATAGGTCTTGGGATCAATGGCCATTAACCGCAGATAAGTACATGGCATGGGTTAGGGCTACCCCAGGGGATTTCGTATTAATTGGGCTTGATTTTGAGACATTTGGTGAGCATCACTGGCGTGAGAGTGGCATATTTAACTTCCTTGAGTGGCTTCCCAAGGAGGCGCGTAGGTCTGATGTGTCCTTCATCCATCCATCGGCCTTGGCTAACGAGGAGCCCATTGATTATCTTGATATCTCATCAATAATCTCCTGGGCTGATGTGGAGAAAGATGACAGTGCATGGCAGGGTAATGAACTCCAAAGAATTGCGCTCAACCACGTGGTATCACTAAGGGAGTTAATGAGTGCCTATGGTCTCGAGAAGATCTGGAGGCATTTACTAACCAGTGATCATTATTATTACATGTCCATGAAACACGGATCCAGTGGCGAAGTGCATAGTTATTTCAACCCGTATGACTCAGCCCTTACTGCCTTTAAGACAATAGAGGACGTAGTCATTGGATTATCATGCGCGCTAGCGAATATGGCGATTAGTAGGGGAGGTATGTACAAAGGTCATTCCGGTATTATGAGGAAGTAATGGGTGTCATAAACGTGGGATAATGTATGGCGGGTAAGGTATTAATTACCGTTAAGTCATCCTTTGAGTATTACCTAAGGCAGGACATTAAGGATCACTTATTTTTCTTTGATCAAGACGTTAAAGTAAGTTTAACTGAGTTCAGGGGAGTCCTCATCGTGGAGTCCATGAAGGATCCCAAGGATATAGCCAGGCTCCTAATTAATGCACCCATACCTGATGATGTATTGACTTCGGTGGTTCCCATAATCATTGAGGGAAGTTATAACGTACTTAATGATCTGCTTGGGCATGTCCGTGATAGTATTGATCACGGGTGCAAGGCATTTATTGTGAGGTGTAGGTTACGAGGTTCGTCGATTGGTAATGACGAGTGCGAGAAGGCTGTAATTACCTTAGTTAGGAATTTTGGTTTTCATGCCGTGCATAGGGGTGATACTGATTGTGCTATTGTTATTGAGGGCCTGGGTAATTGGTTCGGTATTTATGTTGGGCCTAGGTTCTTTGTGAGGGTTTAGTGAAAGTTTCAATATGCACTAGGTCTTTCCTTCTATAGTAACCAAAAACTATTTTTTTACCTCCCATAACTAGAAATAGTAAATGCCAAGGATCTTTAAGAACGAGGCAGCATTAACGCCAGAGTACATACCGGGTAAGTTACCACATAGGGAAGAACAACTAAAGCAGTTAGGAGCGTACTTCAGCGGCTTCCTCGAAAGCCCAGGTTCCATGTACCCTAAGGTGATGTTAATCGGCAGACCAGGCAGTGGTAAGACCGTAACGAGTAGGAAATTTGGAAGCCACGTGGTGAAGTCAAGTAATAGGGTTAGGTATGTTCATGTTTCCTGCTTCCTCAATAGAACACTGAGTTCGGTGCTAAAGGACATCGGCGTTCAACTAAACATAGCAATACCAAAGAGGGGCTACTCAACAGAGGAACTACTTAAGATGCTCCTGGACATGGTTAGGGAGAAGGATATCTATGCCATAGTTGTCCTTGATGATGTATTCCACCTGGTTAATAATAGTGGTCCACATGCACTGGGTACGTTAATAAGACTTGGTGAGGAGTACGCAAGCAGGGGAGATAAATACAGATTTGGTATAATACTCATAAGCCAAGACCTGACCTTCAGGGATCAACTTGATAGGAGCTCGCAGAGCTCCCTTGGTAATGCCGTTATCAAGTTTGAGCCATACACTAAGGATCAAATATTCGAGATACTGCTTGTAAGGGCTCAGGAGGCTTTGGCTGATGATGCATATGACGAGGAGATCCTGGAAATGATAGCCGATGTTGCCGGTATAGATGAGAAGGTTCTTGATGATCATAGGGGTGATGCTAGGTATGCCATTGACATACTGTGGAGGGCATCAAAGCTTGCGGAGATAAAGGGTGTAGATAGGATTTTGCCCGAGCATGTTAGGGAGGCCATAAAGAATACTCTCAGGGGTATTAGGAGTGATGAATTGAGAATGCTGCCACTCCATGAGAAAATATTTCTATTAGCCATAGTCAAGAGTCTCATGAAAAACCCGAATTCTCCATATATACCCTTTGGAACCGCTGAGGATGAGTATAAGATGCTTTGTGAACAGTATGGTGAGGAACCCAGGAAACACACGCAACTATGGGAGTACCTAAGGGACCTAAACCTGAAGGGGTTTGTGGAGACCAGGACCTCGAGTAAGGGCATGAGGGGTAGAACCACGCTTGTCTCAATACCCTCAGAGCCGCTGATGACGCTTGACGAGGAATTAAGAAAGATCATAAAGGGTGAGTTAGGCACGTGACTATCGACTTCATAGAGGACATATTCTCCTCGAGGGTTAGGATAAGGATCCTTAGGGCATTAATTAAGTATAGGGAGGTCAACATAACGAAATTATCAAGGGAGCTGGGCATTAATCATAAGGTTATTGAGTACCACATAGAGGCCCTCAAAAGGCTAGGCGTTGCTGAAGAGAAGAGGTTCGGTAGAATAAGGATAATAAGGCTCAGTGAGGGTGATCCAAGGGTATTGGCGATTGAAAGATTATTCGCAGAACTCGAGGAATACGACAAAGACTAACTTGATTGCCTAGTGAATTCCAGGATCCTCCTGGCAAGCCTATAATGCACGTAATCAACTAATTGGCCATCAAGGCTTATTGCCCCACGGCCCTCCTTAACAGCCCCCTCATAGGCCTCAACAATCCTCCTAGCCCAATTAACCTCCTCATCACTCGGCGAAAAGACCTCATTGGCTATTGATATTTGACTTGGATGAATAACCTGCTTACCAGCAAACCCGAGGGACTTAGCCTCGATGCAGTCCATCCTGAAACCCTCCAAATTGCCAATGTCAAAGTATACCCTGTCGATTGGGTCAATGCCGTAGGCCCTGGCGGCCGAGACAACTAAGGTCTTTATTATCTGATTAGGTTCATAGGCCTTTAATGAACCACCCACGGAAAGCGCAAAGTCGGCTATACCGTATGACACTGCCGTGACTCCCTCACTCCTAACCACGTCTTCAAGTCTCAATAGTCCCTTGGCAGTCTCTATAAGAGGTTCAATTTCCCTACTGGTGGCCTTATATACAAAGCCAAGGTCAAACTCTGCCTTGGGGATCACAATGCACTTAACGTGATCTATCCTATACACAGTATCAATATCCGCGTAAAAGAATGGGGTCCTTGGATCATTAACCCTAACACAGAGCTCCTTATTACCCCAATTAAGTTGCGGTAGTAATTCCCTTATTAACTTACGGGCGTTTTCCTTTTCATTAACTGGTACGGCGTCCTCAAGGTCAATAATCACGGAGTCAGGTCTCAACTCCAGTGCCGCTTTCCTTATCATGCGTTCATTATTACCTGGAACAAATAATTGAGACCTCCGGAGCACCACAGTAAACCCAGTTATTTTGACCTTTTAAGTTAATCTTCCTTAAGTATTTAGAATATCAATACCGCTCTGCCCAACACTTTCTGGTTTAATAAGTCATTATAGGCCTGATTAACATCCCTAAAATTGTAGGTCTTATAAATAGGCTTAACAATGCCCTTATGGAGGAGCTCAACAGCCTTGAGGATCTCGCTCCTTGTGTATGATGCTGAACCAATTATCCTATGCTCCCTCATCACAGTGAGCGCAGGTCTTGTGAGCCTAATTTCCTCACCCTCAGTATTACCAATAAGTATCAACGTACCCTCACGCTTCAGCGCTCTAAGGCTTTCATTTATTGTAGCAGCACCTACATTCTCAAGCACCACATCAACATCCCTAACCCTCCTAGAGAACTCCCTATCCGTAATGGTCTCATCAGAGAACTTGGCAACAAGGTCCGCCTTGCCTGGTGACGTTATTGAAATAACATACGCCCCAAGGCTCTTTAGGTACTGTATTGAATGAACACCAACACCACCACCAGCGCCCGTAACAAGAACCCTAGTACCTGGGCCAACATTGCCAAGTTTGCTTGCATGGATCGCCGTAGCCAATGGACACACGGCCGCCGCATACTTAATATAGTCACTATCCGGTAGCTCAAACACATTATTTCTCGGCGCAATTACGGCCTCCGCATAACCACCAGGCTTATTTTCACCAAAAAATTGAAGGTTTATGCATAGGTTCTCCTTGCCAGCCCTGCAGTAGGGACACGTGCCATCAACAATGGCGCCAAATACGCCAACGGCCTTTCCATAAACTTCGCCATATATTTCGTGCCCAAGAATCAGAGGGGGCTTTAGGTTCCTAAACCCGCCCTTCCAAACAACCAAGTCGCGTCCGCAAATCCCCTCTGCCCTTACCTTAACAACAACGTCATTAGGACCTGGATCACCTATGTTAAACTCCTCAATACTAAAGGGTTTATTGTACTCCCTTAGTACCGCGGCTAGTACACGCATTGAAGCACACTGGATATAACTTCACTTTTAATGTAGCTAGTAAATATTTTATTTATCAATGAACCCATTAACATTACTGATGAGGCAGCAATGCTTAATTTTATTGGGTATTTTATTAGATCCGTGGATACATGCATAGTATTGCCAACAATAAATGAAGCTGAGAATTTGAGGATACTCCTGCCTAGGTTAAGTAATGTATTGATTGGTTATGACTGGTTTATAGTGGTTGTTGATGATGGCAGTACTGATGGAACGCAGGATGTTGTTAATGATTACGTGAGATCAACTGGTAGGGCTAAATTAATAGAGAGGGGAATGAGACTTGGATTGGGTAGCGCAATAAAGACCGGTATCAAGGCGTGTATAGACATGGGCGCTAAATCCATAGCGGTAATGGATGCAGACCTACAGCACCCGCCTGAGGTTGTTCCTAGTTTGGTAAAGTCCGTGCTTAGTGGCGTTGATTTGGCAATAGCCAGTAGGTACGTTAGGGGCGGCGGGATCATTGGTTGGTCATTAAAGAGACTCATAATTAGTAAGGGGGCTACATATATGGCTAGGTTATTAATGCCCTGGACGCGTAGCATTAAGGACCCGGTAAGTGGCTTCTTTGCAATGAATGCGGAGAAACTGAAGGACATAATTGACTTATTGAGCGATTCTTCCGGGTATAAATTAATCCTCGAAATATTGACATTAATGCACACTAAGTATGGTAATTCCTTTAGGGCTATTGAAGTGCCATACACCTTCAGAGAGAGGGTTTATGGCACAAGTAAACTGGGAACCAATGAACTCCTTAACTACGCAGCGCTAGTACTCAAGCTTAGTAATTATTCCGTGCTTAAGTACCTGGTGGCTTTACTCATTGGTTCTTTCATCGGATACCTAGCATTCAATTTGTCGGTAAGCTTTGGTCCATTACTTAGCAACCTACTGTCAATAGAATCATCCCTAATCACGGTCATCACGATTTACCAATTACTAATGTGGGGTAAACCAAGATCCCAATACTACGTCAGTTATCACTTGATTAAGTACCTTGCTATATCCATTAAATTACTGCTTTACGCAGTGGCCCTACCTGTGTTTGTTGTGCTTATTGTCTCGGGAATTGTGCAGGTATTAATGACACTTAGGGTAATTCCAATTAACCCAGGTATTGCCCATGTGGCATGATCACGAAAACCCTTTATTACCCAGGTTTACATTACCATGAATGCTCATACTATTTACTACGGTGCCTGGCATTGAGGATATCGTCATTGAGGAGGTTAGGGAACACTTCGGCAATAGGGTAATTAATGCAGAGGTTTTTGGAGGTTCCAATGTCACGGGTAAGGTGCTTGCCAATATTAATGACGCAAGTTCAAATGACCTAAGGCAGTTAAGGACTGTTGAGCACGTTATCCTGGTTCTTGATAGTGGGATCACCGGTAAGGACATCAATAGCCTAAGGAAATGTATTTGGAACCTGAACCTTAATGGATTACTTAATTACTACACGCCTAACACGTCGATTGGCGTCACGGCGGATAGGGCGGGGACTCATGACTACAAGAGCCCAGAGGCGGCGGCGTTACTTGGTGAGAGAATTTCAGAATTCCTGCTAAGCAAGGGGATTAAGCCCATATTTAACCTTGATAATGCTGATTTAGTCCTAAGGCTTATCATTGACCAGGATAAGTGCGTACTTGGGCTGTCAATGACCCGTAGAACACTTAAGGATAGGTCGTATAGGGTGTTCAATCACCCCGCGTCAATAAACCCAATACTGGCCAACGCCATGCTGAGAATACTAAGCCCTAATTCACCATCTAGGGTGTGCGACCCAACGTGCGGAAGTGGGACCATTGCAATTGAGGGGATCCTAATGAGACGGGACTTATATTTCCTTTGTGCTGATGTTAATTATGGCTATGTTAATGGCGCAGCCATGAATGCCAGGAATGCTGGGGTTGATGCATTGATTGATTTCTTGGTTATGGATTCCACGAAGCCTGCCCTTAGAGAACATGCCTGTGGCTATGCGGTGTTTAACCCACCCTTTGGTATCCGTATTGAGCCCATGGAGGGAGTGGCAAGTTTTTATGACTCATTATTTAACTCACTTAATCACATTCTCAGGAGTGGGTCTAGCTTTGTCCTGATCACGGTTAGGAAGTCAATAGTAAGGAGATTAATTAGGAAGTACGGATTTGGATTGATTAGTGAGAGAGTCGTTGAGCAGGGTGGTATTTGGAGTTCAATATTTAAGGTTGTTAAGGAATAAGAGTGGATGATTTTAATGGAGTATTCTACTGGGCCTTTGGTATGAATGATCTCTGGTCTTCATTTGGGAACAACCTATCGAGTACCTTTCTAGGCACCTTATACACCCTGAGCGCCACCTCTCTAATTAACTTATCATGAGGCGCGCACTTGGTTAAGTTAAGCCTTAGGCAGTGTGTGTATTTCATTATCTTCTTTTCCTCTATCTTCCTGATACTACCCAGGGCAATGTCCTCGGCTACCCTGAAGGCAACGTAAAACCTTACATAACTCATGAACCTAGGGGCGAGATCGGGAAATACCGTACCTAACGCCCTGTATGTTCCGATGAAGTCATCCTCAGGGAAGAACCTCATTATGGTCCCAGTGAATACATACCTAAGCAACCTGAACCCTCTCTCCTCAATGCCAGGCCCCAGTGATTCATTATCAAGTAATTTCTTGACCTGCTCGGCATCATCATTACTTAACTGGAAATCCCTTCCCCTGAGGAAGTTATATATTTCATCACATGTTATTTCCACATTAAAGATGTTCTTGAAGGCATTTGCCAGTTCTCCGTCCAGTACGCCTAGCCCATACTTGCCGACTATGTATATCGTGGCTATCTCCTTATCGTAAATCCTAACCTTACTCAAGCCCCTGAATGGTTCAACACCCTTCTGTTTATATACAATGTATACCAACTCCTCAAGTTGATTTCTGGTACTAATCTCATTTCTCATTATCTTGCTCCATATCTCCGTGGCGGCCTCAATGCGGTTTTTATACAGCTGTCTAGCATCTAAGCCATTACTCATTTAGTAATTCACCTATCCCAAGTAATCAAAAATCCAGCGCCTTATAACCCTTGTGCTTCAAGGCAAAAGACCTAGGCGTTAACCTTAACCTGCCCTGATTGCTTTGGGAAGGACACTATACGCGTAGGCAATGGTAACTTGGATGCAGCCCTCCTGAGAGCCTCCTTAGCGTGAGCAAGGTTCCTACTTTCCACCTCCACATGCATAACCACAGTACCCGGCTTAAGCACTCTAACGGCCCTACCAGAGGGGACGCCGAATGATAATCTCATACCCTGCTGAAGACGATCGGCTCCAGCCATGGCTAACATCTTGTTCTCCCTAACCACATTAAACGGGTAAACATTTATCTTGAGATAGAAGTTTGGGTCAGTGACATATTTAGACAGGTACTTATACGCCATCTGCCTAGCTGCCTCAAGGGCATTAGCCCTTATTTGACCAATCTCCTCAGTAACAAGCTCAACCACATGGTCAAACCTTGCCCTCTCTCTGGGCTTCGTATTGCCAAGCTCAAACCTGGGTATTTGAACATAGGGAGCGCCTGCAATATACTCAGTCCTTGCGTACGGTCTCTTCAACCTCCTATAACAACGCGCAGGCCTAAGTGGCATAGTAACGTCGAATTATTGGGAAGACATGGGTATTTAAGGTTTTTCGTTATTGTCTCGTTACTCGTTTGCCCTCGTCCTTAGGCCTGTAATCCTAAGCGAACCAACGTACCTCCTAATCCACATAACCAACTCCTCATAGGTCCTCTCACCATCCTTCGTAAGCCTAACTAACCCATCATCATTAATGGATACCAAACCCTTATTAACCAACCACTCGAGGTATTTCTCAAACTTGTCATAGGACAAGCCGCATGCCATCGCTAGTCTAGTCCTCTTCATAGGTCCATTACTGGCCAATGTCTCGATGATGCGAGCTAGTACGTATAAATCAGGTCTGAATCTTTCGGAGCTCATGGTAAAGTCACCTAAACTTAATAATTAATCTGCCTAGGGACCATAACCTCCCAACATCATTAACTAATCCATCCCACTCAAACGCTAATGTTATTGCGATGTCTAGGATTACGCCATGGTTATTACGTACCACGTCCACTGGGTATAGCCCAGGAAATCGGCTAATGCGGAGACCAGCATGAAGATTATTATGAAGAGGAGTACTGATAAGGCCAATAATTAACTATAATTACCAGGGCATAGCCAATCCTAACCCTATTAATCTTATACTCAATACTGTCAAAATCCAGTGTAGACAATATCTCGAGTATTCCCGAAATACCTGACTGAAGCTTCTCATTCCAATAATCACACACTCTTTATGAAAACACGACTAGCCTTGAGCTACTACGTCAAGTAATGCCCACATTGCTAATGCAGGTTAAGCATATATCGCAGTGCGCATCAAGTACCTACTTATTGGTAACAACAACCAGTAATAGGAATGTGGTGATTATGGTTATAGTAAGTAAGTTGGTGATAGTGGTATGAGCATTGAGGAGGTCAAGAATAGGCTTATGGCACTTAGGGATACGCTTACCCATATCGAGGGCATTAAACGAATTGCCGAGAATCTTCATTACCGTGCTAATCATAATTGCTGCGGTATTGGGTGCATACATTGCGTATATCATAATGTATGTAGTGATGATGAAGACAATAACGCCGCAGCAGAATCTGGGTGGTATCATTGCAATTGCGTTACTAATTGTGGTGCCGTTTTACGTGTATGCGCGTATTGATAAGTCTATGAAGGATGCTCATGATTGGCCTACCTAAACTATTCAATGAAGGGTATTAACACCGAGGCATTGGACGAGGCAATCCTAAACCCTCCGGAGCACACGGGATATGCCAAGTAGTTACTAGGTGTGAATAAGTACGTCAGACTAATTTTGCTATTAGGCCCAAGGATTAATTTCATTCCATTGCTCAGGTAAATTAATAACGATGTATCCGACGGATTCTCTACGGTAATAATGACCTTAGCATATGCACTGTGAACTACCAGTGTCATTAACATGAGACCTGTTGTTGAATTTACTGTGAAGAATCGCGTGACATATACATTAACCATGTTTTCCAATTAATTAGTAAGAATGCTATTTCAGCGAGCACTATTATCAATAGCAAAATGATTAATAATCGTTTTATCACCTTATGCTTAGGCATCAATAATCATGGTGGTGATTAATTAATAAATCGAACTCCCTTAGGGAGAGTAAGCCATCACTTATTGCCTCTTTGTGATTGCACCCTGATTATTGCCTCGGCAATGTCACCATTAGTCTCCTTCAAAGCCTTTATGGCTTCCTCCCTGGTGCACCCAGTCTCCTCCATAACGAGTTTAACATCATCCTCGCTAGGTTCGTATTGCGGTGATGTCTTTGTTACTGTGGGTTGCTGCATTTGTTGAATTAATAATGATGATCTCTGTTGTGGTGTTGCAGGTTGTGGCTTTATCACCTTAGTATCAGCATCAACCGCCTGCACTTGGTATATGGATAACCCCTGCATTTTCATTCTAGCCACCATGGGCTTATTGATCTCTATCGTAGAACCATCACCCAGGTAAATAACCACCCTAGTAACATTACTAACCTCCTCAAGGTTCAGATCCTGAATGCCCAACCGCTTAAGTAACCTCTTTACCTCCCTTGAGTTTAACCCCACGTATTTATGCAATACGTAGCATTATTTAAAACAATTTCTCTACGAGGGGCATAAATCCGTCTCTCCATGGCGCTCTACTTCCATTAGCCTTGGCATAGTGTTCCTAGCATTGGTGCTATTGTTGGTGATGAGCATCCATAACCAAGTACGTGTGTTGGGAAGTACTGTATTACGTAGTATATGGAGCCATGGCTTATGAGGCTATCCAGGTACCCTCCATACTCCAACTGGAAGATTGCGCAGTATGGGCATTCTGGGTCGAGGAACTCAATCACGGTTACATTCATATTCGGATCACCAACACCCAGGCCAGTGGTGACTAGTTCATTAATGAGGGAGACCTGGGTTGAGTTGGCCTTAAACCCATAACCGAGTTCCTGGCCTTGGTAGGTGAATGTGGTTATGTTCCCAGCCTTGCTGTAATTAATTGCGTAGAAGACGTAGGGTGATGCACCGGCGAGTATGTAGGTCACGTTATTCGCCTTGTTAAAGACTATGAATAATGGAGTACCGAGTAAGCCACTAGGTATGTTTAGTGTATAGGCTATTGCACTAATGTTTCTTAATGCACCGGTGACAGTATTAACTAGGTACTGATCGCCCTCGCTCACGGCGCATTCAGCATAATTACTCGCTAGGTATTGGTACTGGGCGATTGGGTAGAGTAATAGGTACGTGGTGTTGCTTGTCTGTTCATAATGATACATATAACTATACGCTATGGAATAAATATTACTCAATGCGTTTAATACAGCGTTCCCACCATACTTACTATAAACGCACTCCAAACTAAGCCAATTCTCAACACCTCTCTCGAACGCCAGTGTAATCATTGAAGACTGCAATGATGAACTTGAACCCGTTGTTCCCTGGTTCTTATTTGATGGTGGTACCACGAGCGTAGACGACGATTTAAGGACTAGGAAGTAGATTAGTACGCCGACGAGCGCCACTGCGAGTACCACAACAGCTATTAGCAATACCTGATTCATATTTTTATTGCTCAACATAATCCCTTGGCACTATATTGATTAGTTTAAAAAACCTTACTAACAAGTCCCTGGATTCCCTGGGAAAGACATAATAAGGGTAATGACGGTGGTAATAATTAATGGCTATTAGATTAAGGATTAAGTTATTGTCCAACATGGGAAGAACTACAATAACAAAGGCGTTGGTAACCACGGGTTATGAAACCCAGGAACCAGAGGCCCTAATACCAAGGAGCATCGCCGAGGACCTAGATCTACTGCCCAAGTTGCCCAGTGGTTCCGAGGTTAGGAATTATGTGTTGGCCGACGGCACAGTGACTAGGTTAATACTAATCCCTAATGCCGTGCAGGTCTGGATTATTGAGGACGATAGGGAGGTTGGTGGGGTTACGGCTCACGTGACGATTAGTGAACGGGCTGACGAAGTATTACTAAGTGATAAATTAGTTAGTAGGTTGGGTGTTGTTCTGTTGGATATTGGTGAAGGTACTTGGTGCTTTAGGGATGAATTAGGCAAGAACGTTAGGAGAAGTCTATAATGCTTGTAGTACAGCTTTTATGGCGTTTATGAATGGGTCAATCGATGGTTTGCCCTGGGTGAATCCCTGCCCGTAGGTTGTTGAACCGCCACCCTTACCATTAACACTTAAGTTTATCTTAGTCATTAATTCCCTAATGTTTATACGCTTAGCCGTTTCAGGGCTTAGGTATACCATGTACTCAGTTCCATTACCTACCCTATTAATTATCAACAGTACAGTGTTGGGTCTAGCGCCTAGGTATTCCTTGGCAAACTCCTGTATGTAATTCTTATCCTCATTCTCATACTCCATGTATGTAAAGCCGGTGTCATTTATCATAACCTCCCTACTTATTGCATCAGCAATGTCACCCTTAACAGCCTTCCTGGTGAGTTCCCTTATCCTACTCTCCATCCTGTTTGTTTCCTCAATCAATTCCTTAACGCCCTTAACAACATCTTCCCTACCCTTGCCAATTAGTTCTGAAACACTGCTTATTGAGTCCTCAAGTGACTCGACATAATTAATCGCATGCCTACCGGTGGTGAATATGAACCTAACAACACCTTCCTGAATCTTCTCAACCTTAACAATCTTAATCATTCCGATCTCACCGGTACTGCTAACGTGCATGCCGCCACAAGCCTCAACATCGTATGGACTATCATCAGGTCCCACTTGGACTATCCTCAGCCTAGCACCGGGTACGGCGCCTCCTTGGTATATGTAGACGCCGAACTTCGACTCGGCCTCTGTCCTACCGAGCCACCTAATGACCACTGGGTGGTTGGCAATGACCATCTGGTTGGCGAGCTCCTCAATCTTCCTAATCTCGTCCCTACTCGGTAGCTTGTAATGCGTCACATCAAGCCTGCTGAAGGGCACGTTCTTCTCGGCGCCAGCCTGCCAAACATGCCTACCAAGGACCCGTCTAATGCTTTGAAGCAGTATATGCGTTGCGGTGTGCATCCTCATTAGGTCAAGCCTACGGGTGGAATCAACAACACCCTCAATGGTTTCATCCTCCATTGGTGTTTCACCCTCAATGACATGTACAATGACTGGCCCAACCCTCTGAACATCAACCACCCTAGACTCCCCCCTACTATGCCTAATAATGCCGTGATCAGCAACCTGCCCACCACCCTCCGGGTAGAAGGCCGTTTGATCAAGGACCACGTACTTACCCCTAATCACCCTAAGAACCTTTGCGGTGAATTGAAACAGCCTCATGTTATCATAGAACAACTCCCTAGTCTGCGGTAAATCCTGGACCTCCACAGGATTCACATCAACCCTAGGCCTCTCCTCACCAGACTCCCTCTGGTACTTGGCGGCAAGCCTTGAGTAGAAATCATCAGGAACCACAACACTTAGCCCGAGCCTTGATGATGCAACCTCACGCACTATCTCCGGCGGTAAGCCCTGCGAATCATAGAGCATTACCAAGTCGTCAACCGTGAGCTCCCTCTTACCCGTCCTCCTCTCCCTATCCCTAACAACCCTATCAATTATACTTGGTGACTGCCTAAGTAATTCCCTGAACTTCTTTTCCTCAATTTCAACGAGTTCAATAATCGTCTGTCTCTCCTCATAAACCTCCGGGTAATCATCTCTGAGAAACTCAAGCTCCATGCTCATTAACTCAGTGAGGGGCATTTCAATGCCAACCACGTACATACTCCTCAGCATCCTCCTAAGTAATAACCTACCCAGGTAACCAACCCCTGAATTACTTGGTATCGCACCATCAGCCATCATCCACGAGAGAGTCCTACCATGATCACCAAGCATGTAAAGAGTCTCCTGAGCCTTGAGTGTGCTCCTAACCTCATTAACATCCATACCAACCTTCCCTGATATATACTCATAGGCCTTCTCAATGCTCGTAACCTCGGGATCCAGTTGCCCAAAGTACGTAGCCATATGCATCAACATTTCATCACTCGGTTTAGGAAGCCCAAGCTTGCCCCTAAGCTTCTCAATAAATGTACCGAATACTGCATCGTAAACCGTGGGTTTACCCGTGAGCAACCAATAGATCCTCTCGAGACCATAACCGGTATCCACGATCTTCATGGGCATCTCCACATACTTACCATCAACAGTCCTGTAATGCATGAAAACCAGCGTAGCCACCTCAAGGCCACCAACAAGTACCTCAAGGCATTCGCCCGCGTTACCACCGCCCTCCCAGATATTCTCCTTATACGTAATCTCATCATCCCTAAGGCCAAGTTCCTTCGTGAAGAACTCATGTGCGTACCCAACGGTCTCATCAATCCAATAAACATGCTTATCAGGGTAGTTGAAGGCATGATGGGCCATCATCTCAAAACCAGTTAAGTGCCTGCCACTACGTCCAACCTTATCAATATCCGTAAATCTAATGCTTGGCTGGGAGAGAGTCAGTGGGTTTGCTGGTGGTGGCACAATACCCTCGGTAACCCACGGCTGGAAATCATATATTGATGCACCGACTAGGTAAACATCAGTCCTCCAACGCGCAACCACAGGGTATCTCTTAATCCTGGTGTGCCCATGTCCCTCAAAGAAGTTTAGGAACTTCTCCCTAACATCCCTAATGGACTCAGGCCTGAACTTGCCAGGTGGATTACCTATGAATAGGTATGGCGTGCATGGTTGATCACCACAGGTCTCTTGCCCCTTATCAAGCGTCCAAAAGTAATGCTTACAATATGGGCATTGTCTCCTATAGAATCCCATCCTCTCAAACAGCCTGGTCCTTAATTCCTCCATAACTTAACGATAAATAAAGCCAAGATTCTTTTTATATTTTGTTCCTGTCACAAATTCAACTTACTACCTATGCCTTAACTCAATATCGCGGAAATACTTATACAAGCCATCAATGGCCATACCGAATAAGTGATAATGAGCCCTCATATTCCTTAAACTATCATAAACCCTCCTAAGATCCTGGTCCCTTTCCAAGAGTATTCTCTCGAGGTCATCAGCACTCAATCCCTCCCTAACAGCCTCCTCGGCAGCCCTACCCCAAACATCCACTTGCCTAAGGTGCCTATTCAATAAATCAGTGGCGTTGGGAACAAGTAAGTGGTGGGTGTAGGCTATGTACCTTGGGTTCTTGGCAATGAGCTTCTTGATACTATCAACATATAGATCAAACCTAAGTGGTTCCATGGTGGTTGGTATTATGTAATCAAGGTCTTTAACGTAAATACCAGCCGCATCACCAACTATGAGTATGTTCCAGGGCTCGACAATGAATGACTGATGGTGACTGGCATGGCCTGGCGTATGTATTACCTCCACTGTAACATCACCAATTGTAACCCTATCACCATCTCTAGTCTCCCTAGCGTTCCCACCAGGTATCTCAAGCGGTTTACCGTACAACTCTCCAAGCCAACCCATGGCCTCCCTAGCGGGCGCCCAGATAATATCCGGGTTAGGCAGTACCCTAGAACCCCTGGGATGAACATAAACCTCAATATTTGGGTTCAATGTAGTTAATGCACCAGTACCGCCGTAATGATCAATGTGCACGTGGGTTATGAAGGAATGAGTAACATTACCCGGTAATCCCCTCAGGGTGTTCCTCAGGTCATTACTGGATACCGCTGGTCCTCCCTCAAATACAATAATGCCCCTACCTGTATTTACCGCATACACGGATACTAGGTTACTGAATCCACCGGGCTCAAGGTCTATTTGGTACACGCCGCCCATTACCTCAGTTACTCGCGCCATGATGTATCTTAAACATATAGATTAATAAGTTATACCAGTATATGTATTATTATTGATAACTATTGAGGAGCGACTCTTGATTAACCACCAAATAGGCTTGAAAGACCGGAGGCGATCTCCTCCTCACTTGGGCCCTCCTTCTTCTCCTCCTCAGCCCTCTTCTCCTCCGGCTTGGATTCCGTAGCCGCCTGGGTTGCCTCAGTCCTTGCCTGCTGGGCAACCTGCAAACCAAGCTCAGGGGCTTTAGGAGCTATTACTGCAGCGAGTGCGTTTGCCTCCATCGTGGCCCTAATTAATATGTACTGTGCAGTCTCTGGGGTTACATACCTGGCATTTACGGCTAGGTTTATGGCCTCCATGTACGCCTTCGCGATGGATACTCTGAGTACCTCCGGTGCTGGGTACGCTGTGTTAACGGCTAAGTTGAATGCTCCCCTAGCCGCTTCCTCAATCATGGTCCTATAGGTCTTGGTGTCAATCCTCAGTTCATCCGTTGTTATTACGTACTTGCTCTTTATTATTGCTGCCTTTATGTTCAGTGTCTCAAATATTGGCTTAACATTCAATTTCTTCAGTATCTCAGCAGCGTCTTCATTAATCTTATCACCCTTCTTGGCAACCACTGTATCCCTAACAACCCAGATCTTACCATCCTGGACCTTAATCGGTATCTTCAACTTACCGAACTTACTCATTATTGGGCCTGGTCCCATATTGGTATTACCAGCTGGAACCACCAAGTCGAATGGCGCCACATCACCAGGCATTGCCTCCCTCCTAACACCAGTTTCCCAAATCCACTTGGCTAACTCAAACGGGTTCTCATTGGTGAATATCAGCAGGTTCTCACCCGTAAAGATCCTCTCAATCTCCTCACTAACGCTACCCATTAACTGCCTAAGTGCTATCAAAACAAGTGTGTTCTTCGCCTTAACAATCTTCGCACCCCTCCTCCTAAGCCAGAACCTATACTCCTGAAGAACCCTATTCGATGTCTCATGCAGGTTTATTACGAATACCGTCTCATGCTTACTAAACAACTCCCTCAACTCATTAATAATCCTAGTCTTCCTCTCCGGATAGGGCTTTGTCCTAACGTATGTACGCTTAAACACTGGTTGTGAAGCCATAACTAGCAAGAACCGCCTAAAGCATGACTTAATTAATTTTTCTTTCAATGAGAACCTTGATGATGAAAATACGTGGGTAATCAACCCATGATCAATCCATTACTTGCTAGACTTACATACTTACCTAAGACGCTAATAGCGAGAGTGCACGTGGCAATCCCTAATAGCCCACTGCCCCGGCCACCTATGGAGTTGACCAAGCATTTGCGGCTTCGCCGGTGCCCCTGCCCTTCTCGCCCTTTGTATCGCCATTGTTTAGGCCCTTAGTACCTTTATTGCGAATCCGAAGCTCATTTCCTCCTTTGGCTTTACTATGGTTAATCCCATGCCATTATGGTATGCATCTGGTGCTCCGCTCATTGGCTCTATGGCCACTGCATTGGGTACTCCAGTGAATATTTGTATGTAGGGCATGCCCTGTCTTGTGATCCTGATTACTGAGTATTGGGACTCCAGTGTTATGCCATTATTGATTAGGAAGCAATCATCGAATTCCCTCCTTCCCATGTTATTTAGGTTAAATGGTATTAATTTACCAGTTGGTATTTTATTAACCGCCTCACATATTAATACTTCCCCCTGGGTATTTATCCTCCAATCATTAGTGGCTATTAAGTATGGATGAGCACCAACGACTAACGGCGCATTCCTGAACCCCGTATTTTTAACAACGAACTCAACATTGAGTCCTCCCTCAGCTAATGCGTACTTGATTGTTGATGTCAATTCCGTTGGGTAACCAGGATGATTAAGAACGTGCCTTAGTGAGACACTGTTCTCACTGATGGATGTTATGCTCCATTCCTCGTTTAAGACGAGGCCATGAATTGCATGACCCTCCCCATTCCTGGGCAGCGAGTACCTCACGCCCTCAAACTCGTATTCCCCACCCCTGACCCTGTTCGCGAAGGGTATCATTATTGCCATGCCGCCCCATGTCGGTCTATCAAGGTCGCCGGGTAGTATTATATCCTTACCTGAGACCGACCACTCGAGTAAATACGCGCCCCTACTACATATTACAGCCCTCGAGGTGTAACTACCTATTTCGAGGCAACTCACGGTGGTATTCTATCACGGCTTGCTAATTTGTTTTTCGTGTTCGATCTGTGAAAAATACTTTTAAATTGATTATTTAATCAAGCCGTAATGAGTAAGGCAAAGGCCGTTAGTAAGGCAAAGGTGGAACCCATTACCCGCGTAATACCTAGTATTCCACTTGATGTGAGGGTTACGCAGTGGCTTGCTTTTCTGTCAGCCCTAGTGCCATTCACACTACTGGCTTACTACGTTAGGTTATACCCAGTGCTGATTTATGGCTGGTACATAAATGAGTTCGACCCATACATAAGGTTCTTCATGACTGAACAAATGCTTAAGTACGGAACAATCAAGGGACTTCTATGGTGGCTCCATAAGGGCTACGGCGCATTATTCACGCACTTCTGGTACCCATGGGGCGCCAATTGGACAACCATATTATCGCCAGGTGTTTCCTGGTTAGGGGTGCTTGCATATAAGGTATTGTCCCACTTCGGCTTCGACCTACTGCAATCAGTTGTTTTGCTCCCGGCAATAGCTAATGCCGCAGTTGTCCCGGCAATGTTTTACCTCGGCTATAGGCTTGGTGGTAAGTACGTAGGTATATTAGCGGCCTTATGGTCCGTATTCACCACCATGTTCCTGCAGAGGGGTACGGCTGGTTGGTTCGCCGCGGAACCAATATTCCAGTTCATAGCGACCCTAGGCATCGCCTTCTACATCGAGTCCCTGGTCAGGAGGGATAATTACTGGGTACTCTTTGCCGTGCTTTCGGCAATACTAAATGGAGTAACGACTTGGGTATGGGGTTCCTACGTATTCCTATGGAACTTTTACGGATTATTCACAATAGTAATGCTACTCTACTTACTCATTAGGATAGCCAGGAGGCAAAACCTGCCCTTCACCATTGACAGGCTTGTAATAGCCTATGTACTCACTGACCTTGGCTTCTCGGCCTTCGTAGCAATAACACCAAGGTACGGCTTCCACACACTAATATCTGGGATGGGTGGTGTCGCTAATGCCGCTTTATTATTCTCAATAATAGCCTACGCCCTAATTAAATTATATTCAAGATACCCAAGGATCATGGTGCCCGTAGTTAAGTACTTCCTAATAGCCATTGCCGTGCTAATCGTGGCAGTCGTTGGGCTGAGCTTCACATCAATAGGCGGTAAATACCTCGGCGCATTATCGCCCATTGCCAGGAGCGCCATTGTTCAAAGCGTTGCCGAGCACTCTCCATCAACACTCCAACAGAGCATATATAATGTATCAATGACTATACCATTCGTAATATACACAATACTCCTCTCCATAATGTCATTATCACTTCCAGCAATACTAATCAGTCTTGGGTCATTGGCGGCTGCGTACTTCGCATCATCCGAGGTTTGGTTATTCATGCTCCTTGGGTTATTCTGGGTACCGGCTGCGGCATACGGCTTTGTAAAACTCACAGAGCTTGTATTAAATAGGCGTGCATTGATTGGTATTTCCCTAGCGGCCCTATTCGGCGTCATACTAGCCGTAGCCCTCGTGATTAACATACAGCCCGCACTATCAATGTCCATAATGCCCCAACAAATAGTTAGTACCGTATCGCCGCCATATCCAACGCCCGACTGGCTTGACGCACTTCAATGGCTATCCTATAACACGCCACCGAACGCCACCGTACTCTCGTGGTGGGACTACGGTTATTGGATCTCGGTCATAGGGAATAGGACAAGCCTAGCCGACAACTCAACGGTAAATAGTACACAAATAGCGCTAATAGGTAGGTTCTTCATGTCCAACCCGTACAACTACACGGGTGTCCTGGATGACTTGAATAAACTTCATGATCCACAGTATATATTAATATTCGAACCGTACTACATATACGGGCCTGTGAATGCTACGAATACGGGTTTAGGATCAAGCTCAATATGTATCCTCATACCTGAATATCCAGCAGGCGGTGACTTTGCAAAGAGTTATTGGATGGCTAGTATAGCCGGTTACTCAAGTAGCTACATAGGAAGCACATTCATAGAGCCCGTGAAGCTAGGTTCATCATATATTTACTTACCGTATTCCAACATAACCGTGGTTAACAACACATTGAAGGGCTACTCCGCAGCGTATAATGTTACCCTGTACGACTTAATGTTTAACTCCGATGTATCCAGCGCATCATATGCTGTGTGGCTGACGTGCACAATGAATGGCATACCAACGTATTGGATATTCGAAAGTATGCCAACTGTGATCCCAACAACCAGCGGTTCATCATACACCCTAAAACTTATGTATCAAAGTATACTGTCTAACTATGATGGTGTACCGTCGCCACTCCTTTCCTCACCACCACCCTGGGCTCAATTGGTCTATGTCTCTAGGCCATATGGTTGGGTAATGATATATAAGGTAAACTATGCATTATTGGAGGCATTGGCGCATAACCAAACGCTTTCGAACCCCTAAAAATCCACGACTATTGCTTAATTGATCGCCCTGAAATTAATGCATTTACTACATCCTGACTTAGTTTGATCCTTCCACTCATTACCTTCATTAATAGTCTTTGCCTACCATACCTATCCTCAGGCGAGTACTTGGGTGGGTGCGGCACCTCGAGCTCACCACCACAGTATGGGCACTTGTCCTTCCTCATTGTGTACCTACCACAATTCCTACACCTCCTCAGTATTGAATCCATAATGGTCCACCCACGTTATTCGCCTATCCTCGTAAAACTGGCCTCGCCGCCCCTCTTCTTTATTTCCATACTCACTAGGTTAACCACGTCCTTTAGCACTTGCTCCAGTTTCTTTGGATCCCTGCCAACCACGTCCACCCTATACCTAGGCGGACCTATTGTGTATATCTTAATGCCGTCAGCGCCCTCCTTCCTAGCCAATTCCATTGCCTTTAAAAGCACATCCCTAACATGCTTAACACCATCAGGCTTGATGCTTATTATCCTAATAATGCCCGAGATCTCCACGGGCTCCACCTCAATCCTCTCCTTTGCCACCTCCACAATTGCATTAATAACATCATCACTAAGCCCCAGCTTCCTTAGGTCGTCAGGGCCGTACTTAACCACGTTCTCAAAAATCGATAGAAAATCACCATAGTAATCCTCAAGTTTCCACCCAAATTCCCGGAGAGCTCTTTCAAGCGGCATGTTCAACTTCTTTGCAACAAGTTCGAGGAGTTTAACACCCCTAAGCATTCTCTTCCATCTAGTCAGCTTCTCCTTCTTCTCCTCCTCCCTAACCTTCCTGAGCGAAACATCAATAAATCTCCTCCTGGCATCAACCCTGATAACCCTGAATACGGTCTTCTGCCCGGGCCTTAGGTAGTCCTTAATGTCGTGAAACCACGATTGAACAACCTCATTAATTGGCGCATAGGCCTCCACACCTCCGTACTCATCAAGCAGCACATACGCGCCGTGTTCTAGTATCCTATATACCGTGCCGATTACGAGTTCCCCTATGTCAGGTAATTCCTTCCTAGCTATCCTAACCGTTAGCACATTCTTCCTAATATCATCTGTCCTCTCCTCTTTCTTACTCATTAACCATTGGCAAGACGGGGTGAATTTAATACTTTTTCGTTTTATTCGTATGTGGTGACCACGGTGGCGCCGACTATCCTACCCCTACCACCCGTTGGTTCTATGAGAACATTACCACAGACCAGACACCTAACCGCCATGGCTGGCCTGTCGAAGATTACCTGCTCATTACCACAATTGTTGCACCTAACCCTCAGGAACCTTGATCTCGGTCTTGGAACAAGTATTAAACGCCAATTAGCGGGCATGCTCACCACCTCACTTGGTCTCGGCTAACTCAACCTTCTTTAACCTACCAAGTGTCCTAAGAACAACATAACCGCACTGCCTGCACTGAAGCTTAACAACAACCTTCTTAGTGGTCTTAGAAAACCTCTTCTGCTTTGGCTTCCTGCTTGATCCATAGCCCTTAAGCTTCCTTAAGTACCTCCTCTGTCCCTCGGATAGGTTCCTCCTCTTTCCATGGCTGTATATCGTTACTGAGTGATCCGTGTACGTATCACACCTTGGGCAATAAGCCCTCACAACCTTGGGAAACTTCACGAAGTAACCCTCGGGATAAGGCCCCTTTTATATTTTCTCTTTCATTAATTAACGTACAATATCAATTATACCCCTACGTTGTAGCTCCCCAGCGTCGCTCCTAGGTATTGCAGCCACGTCAAACTGGGAGAAGGGGCCCAGGGTCACTAGGCGAACACTGTACAGTACGGGAAACCCCTTCCTAAAGGATACAATCGCTAATTCCTGGGTTTCTCCCTTGGGTGTTACAAGAACCCTCAACTCAAGTAGTGGCATGAGGAATCTCCTTTCCTCCACGAACAATGACTCCTGGGGAATTCCCCTACCTAACTCGTAACTCTTCATTAGTTTCTCAATCCTCCTCCTAATGAGCGCTGCTAGGGTTTCCCTGATCATGGTTCTCGTGGACTCAACGAGCTCCTTATCAAGTACGTTACCACCGGTTAATAACCTATTATTTATTT
The DNA here is from genome assembly GCA_002496475.1 of Vulcanisaeta sp. UBA163. Taxonomy (GTDB): domain Archaea; phylum Thermoproteota; class Thermoprotei; order Thermoproteales; family Thermocladiaceae; genus Vulcanisaeta. The sequence goes on from DAJV01000049.1 coordinate 37,132, forward strand.
CCTGAATTATTTGGGCGTATGACTCATAGGGTGGTTTTTGAATCTCCTCCGTACTTACCTCAAGCTTTACGAAATCCACCAACCTCTTGAGCACATCATTAATCAACCAACTCACCCCAACCATTGATCACTAGGTACAAACCAATGTATGTGGGCACCTTAATAATACTACCCTCATCACCATTGATCTCCTCACCAAGAACCCTCCTAACGGGTACCTTCCTAGCAAGCCTAATCGTTAGTGAACCCTTCCTGAACTGCACGGCCTTATCTATAATGAATTCGACGCCACGCTCCAACTCGCTGGGGCTTATCCTAATGACCCTAAGGCCTGTCTTACCATGTAGCGAATTGGGCATTCTAATGAGCCTGTGAATGTCCATGGTAACCACCTCGTCAATATGAACAGAGAGACGTTCACTAATCATGGTATTGAGAGAACTTAACTTTCGAACCAGGTACTTACCCAGTCTCTTCCTTCCACTAAGCCCATTCAGAAGCTCCGGATCTACCTCGTGAATAATCGAAGCCAACCTGCCGCCAATACCCCTCAGCTTGGCATCAATAAGGCCTGCATTACCCCTGGTCAGGTGCTCAATGTCGAAGCCGCGAAGCAGTAGGTAGTCAACGACTTCCCTCCTCTCCTCATCCGTCAAACCCCTAACATCTGGTAACTCAATGTGTACGTGGTAACCCCTATGTCCACTAAAGAAGATTTTAATTGATGAGTCGGAGAATCCAAAGTCCTCAATTAGAAAATCAAGGAGTTTACCAACCTCCTCAGTGGCATCGCCTAGGCACTCAAGAGTCATTAACTCAACGCCCTGGCAGTTAGGCGTTGGTAGGTGATCACCATCAATATCAAAGACCAGGTCAGCGCCCAGCCAACCCTTGGCATCCATGTCCTGGTTAGTGGGATCCCTGTAAAGGGCAGCCGAGTAGTAAATGTGGGAGGGCGCATTATTTACTAAGTACCGTCTCAACTCATCACCACTTCTAAAACCAACATGCCTAATCATGCCCTCTTTATCGAAGAATTGAAAGCCAAACTCCCTCATCTCCAAATCACTGGCTTCCGACAAGTCAATACTCCTATAATAATTCCTAAATAAAACCCTCACCAATTCAATAAAACTAGGCATGTCAATTGCCCCATACCAGCAATCATTAAAATCGTTTTTACCACCTACATAACTATATTGCTTTTAGTATTACTCAATCATTGGCGCTATGTAGTATGTTAACTTACCACCCATGGGTATCTCAAATGTTAATGCAATGGGCTTCTGCGTGGCAAACTCCACGGTAACTATATCACTAATCCTATAGGCCCTTGAAATAGTGTCAACTAAGTAATCAAGGCTGTACTTTGCAGTGGCTGGTTCCTTTAGGTCATACTCAAACATCACCTCACCCTCCCTCTCAAACTTAACCTCCACATCACCCTTATCACTACTCGCTGACACGTAGAGACCATCATCCTTGGCATCAAACTTAACAGCGTCAGCAATAACATCAGCATCCTTGAGAGCCTCGTTTAATGAATCACTGGATATCTTAGCCAATACGGTGTACACCACCTTTGGTGTTGGTAGTTCCTCGGCACCAATATCAATGAGTGGCAGTGTCATTGTCCTTGAGGCCTTACCAACAAGCCTAACCCTGAGCTTACCCTCACTCACCTCCATACTCAATTTATCACCCTTCTTAATCCTCCTCAGCAACTTCTTGAAGTCATCAAAGTTAATTCCAATCTTAACCTCCTCATTGAGACCTTCAGGAAATTCCTCAAAGGCCTCCCTGGGTATTAATAAGTCGATCATTGCTGTCCTAGACGGATCTAAAGCCCTCAGCTTAAGGCCATCACTAGCTAATGTAAAGTTTGTCTCCTCAATCAACGCAGACACGGCATCTATTATCTGCGAGAACTCCCTGGCATCTGGATACGTTATCTTAACCTCAGACATCGCATTACTTAACCACCGCCTAAATATAAACTCTACATCCTCAACAGAAACAATAATATCTCCAGCCACGCCTTACTCGTACTCACGCCACACGTAGCCGCATTTCGTACACTTGTAAAACCTGGTTGGCGGCTCATCCGCAGCCCTGGTCTGCTGAACCCAGAAGTAGGCCTCATCATTACCACACTTCGGACAAGTCTTCCTAACCTTCGGCAGTGCCTCCTCACCCGCCTTTGCAAGCACTATTGGCTTATCATCCTTCTTACTCAGTGTCGTCTTCTCAACGAGCTTGGCATTAGCAGAATCAACCTCCTCAGTGTAACCACACTTCGGACACCTCCAAACTGCCCTCCCACCCTCCTTCGTTAAAACCATAATACTCCTGCATCTTGGACAGAACTTAATGGCCATTGCCCAAACCCGCAAAGCAACCTATTTATTAAGCCTTCTGGCCGTTATG
>DAJV01000049.1:39587-40751 GCA_002496475.1 Vulcanisaeta sp. UBA163
TTGTTGCTAGGCATATTCAGCAAATGCTTATTAACCCTAATTACCCCGCGTAATTGATCAGCCTTGGTCAGTGTTAGGGACGTACCAGCGGACCTACTAATTAGGGAGTTAGCCAAGTACCTAAGGGAAAACGTGCCACAGGTAAAGCCGCCGGACTGGGCATTATTCGTTAAGACAGGCCCGAATAAGGACAAGGTACCAATGCAAGATGATTGGTGGTACATAAGGGCAGCAGCCGTATTAAGGAAGGTCTATTTAAACGGCCCAGTGGGGCTTGGCAGCCTAAGAATGGCCTTCAGTTACAGGGCTAAGATTAGCACTGGCGCCAGGAGCGAGAGGACCAGGAAGGCCGGCGGCGCCATAATTAGGAATATACTCCATCAACTCGAGACTGCGGGCCTTGTTGCAAAGGCGAGGACTGGCAGGGTGGTAACGCCACAGGGTAAGTCATTACTTGATAAAATAGCCCTAAACATACTTAAGGAATTAACCAAGAAAAACCCGGAATTGATCAAGTACTTAACGCCAAAGACAGCCACGGAATAACCATATTCACATCATAAGGTTAATAAATAGGTCTGCTGGTTCTGCCATGTTATGTCCATTGATGAATACTACGATGAAGGAAACGAGGGACAGGAGACGGGGCAAGACGACCTAGAGGCAATTAGGCGGAGGAAGCTCCAGGAGCTCCAAAGGCAGGCGGAGGAGGAAAGAAAGAGGCAGGAACTAGCTGCACAGAGGAGGGCTGTTCTCAGGGCAATACTGACGCCGGAAGCCCGTGAGAGGCTTGATAACCTAAGGGTGATTAAGCCCGAACTCGTTGATGCCCTTGAGCAACAATTAATAGCCCTAGCCCAATCAGGGAGGGTCAAGGTGCCCATCACCGATGAGGACCTAAAGAGGATACTGGAAACAATTTATAAACAGACCCATAGAGAGTTCAGGATAAGGTATAGGTGAGGGATATGGCCAGGAATAAACCACTAGGTAAGAAACTAAGGCTCGCAGCAGCGGGTAAGTCAAATAGGGCACCACCGATCTGGATAACTGCTAAGACCGATAGGAGAGTCCTAACAAACCCAGCCAGGAGACATTAGAGAAGAGCAAAGCTCAAGGTGTAAAATTAAGTGTTTCGTAATGATTCGTGAAATCCTTAGAGAT
>DAJV01000129.1:0-759 GCA_002496475.1 Vulcanisaeta sp. UBA163
AAACTCTCGAAACCCTTACCATACGTCCTAACATCATTCATGTACATTATAGTGACGTTCTTAATACCATGAAGCACCTTAGCGTATATACCCTGCTTAAGCAGGTATGTGCAGCAGAACCCCGAACAGTAATCATTATATTTATTATTTCTCGAACCCACGCAGGACACGAGCAAAATGTCCTCTGGCTCCTCACCAGTACTTGGCTTAACAATAACACCACTTGAAGGACCTGATGCATTAACAAGTCTCTCGAACTCAAGTGAGGTCACAACATCCATATACCTACCATACCCATACTCCCCAAGGATGTCGCCTTTCTCGAGTTCGAAACCAGTTGATACAATCACAGCAGCCACATCGCGCTCTATGACCTTGGGCATCATATTATATATGATGGCATTCCTATCACAGGCCCTGGCACACCTATCACAGGGGAAGTAATTCGGTGGTTTATTGAGGCAGTGGTCCATGTCAAGCACGTATATTCCAGGTTCCGCCTGTGGGAATGGTAGGTATATCGCCTTTCTAGCGCCAATGCCGGCTTCAAACTCACTTGGTACAACCACTGGACACACGTCTTCGCATTGACCGCATTTCGTGCAGTCATCAGTTACGTACCTAGGCTTAACAAGGATTTTAGCCTTAAAGTCACCGGGGGATCCCGTTATGTCGATTAATTCGGCTGGAGACAATAATTCAATGTTTGGGTGCCTAGCTACGTCACTTATCAACGGTCCCTCTATGCATATGCTGCAG
>DAJV01000129.1:863-1652 GCA_002496475.1 Vulcanisaeta sp. UBA163
ATGAGTAATCTATTTGTCGGCATGCAATCACCTTAATCCCTGCAGGTACTTCCTACCGTAATCAAGGCCAGCCTGGAATGCTTTTATGTTCATTTCTTGAACCGAGGTATCGAGTTTACCTGCCCTTCTCGTCATATTCCTTATTGCATTGACTATGCAGTCCTCCTTTATCATGGGCTCCAGGATCGCTGTCACTACGCCAACAAGAACCACGTTCATTGTTAATCTCCTACCTGTGGTTTTTTCCGCAATTTCAGTGGCAGGCACTGGAATCACTACGTAATTATTTGCGTCAGGAATCGTGGGCTTATATATGGTGCTTTCGTAAATGAACACGCCGCCCTTACGTAGGCTCTTGAATTCAAGGTTAAATGCCTGTGGTGTGGTTGCTAGAAATAAATCAGCCTCATCAATGAGTGGGTAATCAACCATCTCCTTGGCTATTATCACATCAGCCTTGGACCAACCGCCCCTCTGCTCGGGGCTATATGTTATTGTTAATACTGAATCAAGTCCACTCATCGCGGCAGCCATACCCAGAAGTCTACCAGCAAAAACAATGCCATGCCCACCAAGCCCCATAAGCCTAACACGTATCTGATCGAGCTGTTGTAGCATATTTTTCCATATAGCAAATAATTAGGAATCCTTAATAAATCTTACTCTATTTTGACAAAAACTATTTAATATCATACGTTTATATAAGAAAAAAGTCTAATTTTACGATTATCATCCATACGAAACAGGTCTCTCTCTTTTCACAAAATTTCCTAGGATTATCTTCTTCAT
>DAJV01000129.1:1775-2659 GCA_002496475.1 Vulcanisaeta sp. UBA163
GAAACCCTTAACTTTAAACATCTCTAGGAGGGACTGGTAAAGTTCATTCTGGTGAAGAACAGTCCACCTAGCTACGTATGAGGCACCAGCAGCATATGCAAGCAATGGTACGTTAAATGGATTCTCATAATGGCCATACGGCGATGTCGTCGTCTTAGCACCCTTAGGCGTGGTTGGGCTGTATTGCCCACCGGTCATTCCATAGATGAAATTATTAACTATAATGACATTAATATCATCATTCCTCCTGGCAGCATGTATGAAATGGTTACCACCAATGGCCAGTATATCACCATCACCACCGACCACCGTTACCTCAAGGTTTGGGTTAGCCATTTTCAGGCCCACGGCGAAGGGTATTGCCCTACCGTGAGTTACGTGATATGCATCCAACTTTAGGTAACCACCGAGCCTACCAGTACATCCTATACCAGTGACTATCACGTGCCTCTCAAGTGGTATTCCGGAATTCTTGATTGCCCTAGCCAACAACTTAAGTAAGATGCCCAGCCCACAACCTGGGCACCAGATGTGTGGTAACCTATCAATCCTTATCAAATCCTTTATATCCTCATACGACTTAGGCAACTCCACCTTTACCCCAGTTGTCGCCACTTCAGCCTCCATGCTCATTTCTCGATCACCTTCCTCACATTATTTATTACATAATCCGGGTCAGGAATATAACCAGGGGCGTACGGTATATGCTCCACAGGCACCCCCTTAGAGAACTCCTTAACCACGTGGTACATCTTACCCATGTTAACCTCGACGGTTATGAACTTCTGAACACCCCTAGAGGCTAGGTTCTCCACGACCCAGCCCGGGAATGGCCACGCCGTCTTTGGCCTAAGCATACCAACCCTATATCCCTGCGCCCTCAA
>DAJV01000129.1:2689-3553 GCA_002496475.1 Vulcanisaeta sp. UBA163
TCATCGAGCAGGTACTCCTCCCACTCCGCTATCTCCTTCTCATTCTCCCTAATCTTACGTACAAGTCTCATCACAAGCTTAAATGAGGCATCCCTATCAGTGGTCGGGTATCCCTTATCCGTATGCGTTAATGATTCATAGTTAGCCCTATAGCCAGTGCCGGCTATGGCCATTGGTGGTACCAGGTACCTACTGTCGTATGGCAGATATTGATCTGGTGGTACTGTTGGTTTTGGCCTCTCGACAATCTCAATTTCATCAAACTCAGGGACCCTAACCTTACCATACATGTGACCAACCAATTGGTCAGAAAGGACCATAGCGACAACCCTATACTTCTCAGCCATGTTGAATGCCTTTATTGTGAAGTCAAAGGCCTCCTGAGGGTTAGCCGGTAGGTAAGCCACCACTTCATAATCGCCGTGAGAGCCATACTTGGCCTGGAGAATATCGCCTTGACCCAGGAGCGTTGGTATGCCAGTGGACGGCCCTGCCCTCATTACATCAACTATCACGGCCGGGATCTCAAGCATTGAAGCAAGCCCAATTTCCTCCTGCATTAGGGAGAAGCCTGGGCCTGACGTTGCAGTCATCGCCTTGACACCGGCGGCCGAGGCGCCTAATACAGCCATTATACTGCCTATTTCATCCTCCATCTGTATGAACTTACCACCAACCTGCGGTAACCTATACGACATATACTCAGCTATTTCATTCGATGGTGTTATCGGGTAACCAGCATAGAATCTACAACCAGCCGTCACCGCGCCTTCGGCAACAGCGGTGTTGCCGTCTAGGAAATGAATACCCGGCCTCAGTAATTTATCCAGGTCATTCTTGTACAGCTCAGCCACTGTGGGCATG
>DAJV01000129.1:3614-17335 GCA_002496475.1 Vulcanisaeta sp. UBA163
ACACAGTCAAGTTCCTTGCCTGGTTTTACGACTGGGTAATGATAACCCTTAATGTTAATGTCCTTGGATTCCTCGAGGACATTGTTAGGGCAAAACTCGATACAGAGCCTACAATCCTTACAAAGATCAGGGGTTACAATAACCTTGCCAATTGGACGCTTCATCTTATGAAGGTTAACGAGCCTACGCATGGACCGAACCTCGTCCTGCTGAACCAAAGCCATACTTCCTAGGTTATTTTCCATTAGAAATGTTTTTAAATCTTTTCCTTTTTCAACCGTACAAAGCCTATTGATACTAGCCTTTTATATGTATTTTTATTCATATTTATATATTGAATTCATTAGAATATTTACCATGAGAATAAGCAAAACGGTAGCGCAAACAACACTAGGGCTTAAATGCGGAATCCTATTCATTCATAATAGTGGGTAATTCAGAGGACCTTGATAGATTCATTAGGGAAAGGGAGGAGAGCAGGAGGTTTAGGATTAAGGATGTTAACCAATTAAAAACCGTCGACGACGTGTTCAATCAATACACAATAAATGCATTAAGGGAGTTAATGAATAGGGGAATTGTTGAGGAGATTTACGGACCAGTCGCTCAGGGTAAGGAGGCCAAGGTAATTTGGGCTAGGTCGCCTGATAACGCCGACATTGCACTAAAAATATTCTACACAACCACAGCCCAATTCATAAGGGGTAGGTATAAGTACATACTTGGTGATCCGAGACTTGCCGGGGCGAAAATAACCAACACAAGGAAGTTAATTGAATACTGGTGTAGGAGGGAATTCAGTAACCTAAATGATGCCTATAATGCTGGTGTTAGGGTACCTAAACCAATAACCTTCAACAAAAACATATTAGTCATGGAATTCATAAATTATGGCGGGTATAGTGGCGTGCCAGCCCCGTTGATTAAGGATGCGCCACCCGAGGATCCAGCGTCAGCCTACTTGACAATCATTAAGTACATTGAGAGGGCATTGATCCTGGGCAGGATAATACATGCAGACCTAAGTGAATTCAACATAGTTAATACGGGAAGCGAGCTGGTGATAATTGATTGGGGAAGCGCTGTTAAGACGAATCACCCAAATGCCATGGAATTACTACTTAGGGATATTGAAAATGTTAACAGATACTTCAGTAAGGTGCATCGCCTCGAGACGCTTAATGGTAAGGCGCTGTTTAACACCTTAATGCGTAGGTATGGATATAGGGGTGAGGTCGCCAGTGATAATGAGGGTTGGTTGCTAATAAATGGCAAAAGAATAATAGATGACTTAACATACGATAATGTTAAGCGGTAGCTTAATATAATACCCAAGGGCCTTTTAATGGTGTAAATTGCAATGTCACTACCAATACCACCAGAGCCCAGGGATATTAAGGATAGAATAGTAAGGAGGAGGAATGCATGTAGCGGCCCTAGTTGCGACTCTTTCGCTGTGTGGTTTGGTAATGAAGTTGCGAAATATCTATGGGATCACTGGAACCGTGAGTTGACCAGGACGGGTATTAACTGGCAGAGGTTTCTTTCAATACTTAGCAACCACACGCAGGAATTGATTGAGTGGGCCATTAGGAATACACTCACCTGGGATAACCTGGTTAGGATCCTCATAGGTGAGTTAGCGCCAGGCTCAACTGAGGCAGTTACGGGTAGAAGGGGCGGAATAATGGATTACCTTGCTTAGGTTATATTTTGCTTTACCGCGGCTTTCTCCATCATTTGCCTTGTTATTGAGTCGCTAATTATCCTTATAAGTGCGCATATTTCCCTGCAGACACTGGATGGCTCTGTGCCTGAGTACACGTATTCAAGGATCATGATTGGCGTTGCATATGTACTAATCCAAAACTCAGCAAAGAGTCTCTCGCCCCTGTCAACTAGGTGAACCTCCATGTTATTATTATCACTAAACCTAATCATGTACCTAGACCCGTCAGTAAATGATTGTCTCTCCACGGAACTTGCATTGCAAGTCCTCATTAAAAGGTCGGCAACCAATCCAGCTATTCGCATGCTCATTAGCGCACTTGCGGGCTTATTTTAAAATCATGTGCCTCTCCCTATAATCAATGATTAAGGAAGAGTGGGTTTGAAGGTGAAATTAGAAATAGAATTATTTAACAACTATTGTATCGTTATCATTATCTTCATCATCGGGTTTAAACATTTTAACGAAGAGCCTATACAGGGTCGAGAATTTATTGTTCATTAAATCCTCAGTTAATTGCCATGATGTAGTCAGTAAACCAGCGTCGTAAAGTGCAAGACCAAAGCCTAAATAATGATCGCCAATCAATTGAGGATCAGAGACAGTAAGTCCAAGCCCTGCGTAGTGAATTACCGATATGTATGTGAAGTATACCAGCGCTACTATGAAGAATGATATATAAGTCATCATCAATGCCTTGGCCTTAGTGGACATTTTACCGAAATTACCTTTTAATTGCTTGATCATGCTTATTGATGAAATAACGAGCATTGAAATCATGAACATGAACACAGGTGTTATCACTAGTATCGTTAAATCAGCAGTACCGTAGATCCACAACTCAGTTAGTACGTAATCCACGGCAATGGCCATGGCCAACGCGGACACCAGTGACAGTACATATACGTACCTAACATAGTCCTGTACACCTACTGTATTAACTGACATAGTATTCAAGGAATACCACTGTAATATCGATATTTAACCCTAACAATTAAGATTTGCCTGTCTTCAGGTCCTCAATGTAATAAGGCTTTGAAAGATCTCAAGTACCAAACCCAAGAGTTACATAACCTACTTATAACCAGCCCATAAACGGACTAGTTTCACCTTAAAAAATTAAATATAAGGTTTTTATTTATGACGATATTCACGGCAAAGTAATGAGTCTCCTAGGCTCCATATCCTCACTTATGTTTATTAAGGGGTTACTCATAATGGAGGGAGGTTAAATGGAGAAACAACCGATAGTTATATACCGAAGAGCGTGCCCTAATTGTGGAGGGGATATAACATCGGATAGGTTGGGTGCTGGTTTACCTTGTCACAAGTGCTTACCTGATGTACCGAAGAGGGTGTCCGGCACTATCGAGGTGTTGAATTTACTGGAGAGGTTGGGCACGATTAACAGGCTTAGATCAATATCGAACTTGATCAATGAGTATAACGAATTCGCAGGTATGTTTAGAAGGATAGTTGGGACAGGAATGTGGGGTGCCCAGAGACTATGGACTAGGAGACTCATTAAAGGGAAGAGTTTTGCAATAGTTGCTCCAACAGGCAGTGGAAAGACCACGTTTGGTATAATTGCATCACTGTACACTATCTTGAGGAAGGGCGGTAAGGTACTAATCATGGTCCCTACATCAACGCTCGCGTACGATGTCCATAGAAGACTTATTGACTACGCCAATAGGGCTGGTGCCAATGTAAGAATAGTCATGGCTTCCTCAATATTATCCAAGCAGGAATTGGTTAACTCCATGAAGGCAATTGAGAATGGGGATTTCGACGCGCTGATAATAACCAATGCCTTTCTACCAAGGCACATGGATGTCCTCAACAGGTATAGGTTCTCCCTGATATTCGTTGACGATGTAGACAGCGTCCTGAGGGCATCAAGCAAAAACATTGACAGGATACTACTATTGCTTGGTATTAGTGAGGAGGCTCTGCATAAGGCATTAACCGTGGTTGATTTAATGAAGAGGCTCAGGAAGGCGATTAGGTTTAGGGCAAGTGATGGGGAGATTAATAAGCTAAGGGAGGATATTAAAAGATTAAGTACTGAATTAAGTAGTTACGTGAAGAGTAACAACATAGGCATATTGATAACCTCGGGTGCGTTAACGAGGATGAGGAGGACAGCCAGACTCTTCCTATTTAGGGAATTCCTAGGCTTTGAAACTGGAGGTAGGGCTGAGGGCCTTAGAAACGTGGTAGACATCTACGTTAAGCCCCAGGACAACTTGGTAAATGAAACAGTTCAATTGGTAAAGAGACTAGGTGATGGAGGGATAATATATGTACCGCCCGATCTTAGGGACCTTGTTAGTGAGTTAACCGAGAAATTGAACAAAGAGGGGATAAGGGCGGCTGCCTATATAAAACCAAGCAAGTCATTGCTTAATGACTTTGTTGATGGAAAAATAAACGTGCTTATAGGCCTTGCCACGTCCAGGTCATCCCTTGTAAGAGGTATTGATTTACCCCAGAGAATAGCATACGTAGTCTTTGCGGGGGTCCCGCGCATGAAGTTCAGGCTAAGACTTGAGGAATTTACACCCATGAAGTACCTAATGTTCCTCTTTAATATTAGGAATATCGTCCCCCAATACCTAAGGAATGATATTGACAGGATTATTACAAGACTAAGGAACCTAACAGCACTTAACCAGGAACAAATAAATAACCTGCTAAGTGCCATTGAGGAAGGTAAGGAATTAAGTGGTTTCAATAGGTATGCAGCTGATGTAATTAAGGAGGCTGTGGAGATTGTGAATAAATTACTGAATGAACAAAATATTAAGAAGGCTATTGAACAATCAAACGAGGTAAGCCTTGAATATAAGGGTGATGAGCTTTATGTGGTGATTCCCGACGTCACAACATATATACAGGGAAGTGGTAGATCGTCAAGGCTCTACGTGGGTGGCATATCCCTGGGTTTATCAGTATTAATTGTTGATAATGAGAGGATATTCAACGGCTTAGTTAAGAATCTTAGGTACAGGCTCGAGGATGTTAAGATACAGAATATCAGTGAGATTAATATCGATGACTTAATGAGGAGGATAAGGGACGAGAGAGAATTAATAAGAAATATAATACTTGGTAATGTCCCAAATCAATTTCTCGAGAAGGATCCCTTGAAGACAGTATTCGTTATTGTGGAGTCACCGACGAAGGCGAGGACAATAGCAAGCTTCTTCGGAGTCCCAACAAGGAGAGAGAGTGGTCCCCTGGTTATTTACGAGGCAACACTGGGGAATTTATACCTATTGATAACGGCTACTAAGGGGCATATGTGGGATTTAATACCAGCAGCACCGACGGATGTTAGGGACTACGCATCAATATTAAGAGTGGAGAAGCTTATTGACTACTACGGGGTACTTAAGGCTGGCGGTAGCTTCGTGCCAATATATAGTACAATAAAGAGGTGCCCAGTTGGTGGTGAGGCATATACTGATGATACAGATGTTTGTAAGGTTCACGGTATCAAGCTTGTCGATGCAATGGAAATAGTCAACACCATTAGGGATATTGCCACTGAGGTTGATCAGGTAATGATTGGTACTGACCCTGACTCTGAGGGTGAGAAGATCGCGTGGGACGTATACATGATGCTGAGACCCTACGTGAGTAGTATTGCCAGGATTGAGTTTCATGAAGTCACTAAAAAGGCAATTATTGATGCAATAATGAACCCAAGGTCAATAAGCCTTAGCATGGTCGGCGCTCAGTTAGTTAGAAGGATTGAGGATAGGTGGATAGGCTTTGGACTCAGCCAGAAGGTTCAAGAGAAGTTCAATAGAAAGACTCTATCAGCAGGTAGAGTACAAACACCGGTCCTTGGCTGGATAATAGAAAGGTATGATGAAAGTAGGAGGGACAAGGTGTACTCGGTGACATTAATGCTTAACAACGGTACAAGGATCAGGCTAAGTATACCACCTGATAAGGAGGAATTAATAAGAGCACTCAAGGCACTCCATAGGAATAAACCCACCGATACAACAATTAAGGTAACAATAACAAAGGTTGGGGAAACCGAGGAGGAATTAAACCCATTGCCACCGTATACCACGGACGCCCTACTAAGGGACTCCGCAAACATACTTGGCCTAAGTGTTGAACAGACCATGGCAATAGCCCAGGAATTATTCGAATCAGGACTCATAACATATCACAGGACTGATAGTACAAGGGTATCTAATGTCGGTATTAGTGTGGCCAAGGAATACATAGGCGAGAGGATTGGCACTGAGTACTTCATTGGTAGGGCATGGGGTGGTAAGGAAATAGGGGCGCATGAATGTATAAGGCCGACGAGACCTATCGACAGCGATGACCTAAGGAACCTACTCAACACTGGATTGCTTCAATTGGCGATTAAGGTCACAACTAATCACCTGAGGGTCTATGACCTAATATTCAGAAGATTTATTGCAAGCCAGATGAGGAGTGCGAGGGTTTTGAAGGAGAAAATGAGAATAAGCCTACAACTTAATAATGAGTATGTACATGATGAGGAGTTTGAGAGGATCTCGAAGATATTGGAGCCCGGCTTCACGAGGATCTGGAGCAACATCAACGGTAGGGAGTACCAGGACCTCACACCTGGTGAATACAACGTGTCAAGTACCGACTATATAAAGAAGGTAAGTAGGGTACAACCGCTTAGAGAGGGTGACATTATTACAATGATGAAGGAGAGAGGCATTGGTAGACCAAGCACCTATGCCAAGATCATAGATGTAATACTGAAGAGGTACTACGCCCTAATAGTTGGAAGAAGGGTTAGATATGTTGTGCCGACAAACCTAGGTCGCCAGGTCTATAAATTCCTAACCGAGGATAACAAGGAATTTAGTGACTTGGTTAGTGAGGAGAGGACTAGGATGGTTGAGAGGCACATGGATGATGTTGAGGTCGGCGAGAGAGATTACATGGATGTACTTAATGAACTATTTAATGAGGCCATAAGTAAAGGAATACTTAGGGAAAACATTATTACCTAACTCATTAGCCACAGGACCCGGTCTTACAATACGGGTCATCAGTCTCACCAAGCTCCTCCTGCATCTCCTCCTCAATACTTTCTCCATTACCCTTAATCCTAACCAACTTATCCTTAAGCGCCGATAACGACGTATAACTGACCCTGGTCTCAATCTTAGGTTTGGACTCCACCTTAGTCTCAACAGTGGGTTTAGCCTCAGCGCCCTTAACGCCCGTGTATATTACCTGAACAGACTTGCTCTTATCCCTATATACGGTTATCCCAAAGGCATTCAACAACCAGGCAAGCCTATATGCCTGTTCAACATCCTCAATAGGCGTGTCGCTGGGCATGTTTATTGTCTTACTAACGCCCGAATCATTCCACTTCGCCCAAGTCACTTGCATGTACACATGCCACTTCCAGTGAATCTCATGGGCAGTCCTCAATATGTTAACCAATGGATGATCCCTTGGTAATACACCGTATTCTTCTACGAACTTCCTCGTCACCTCATCAAGGGTCCTTGTACCCATTAAGAACCTCAAAGCAGTATAATTGTACTCAATAAGCCTTCCAATTGTTAGGTTCCTTATGTAGGCAATGGCGAAGAGGGGCTCAATACTTGAATTAACGCCAGCAATCAAACTCCTAGAACCCTCAGGGGCTATACTCATTATTGAACCGTTCCTAATACCTATTGTACTTACATCTATTGACAACTCACCATCCAAAGCCCTGTAACCCTTAAGTACTGCCGTGGCTCCGTCAATTATTGACCTAACCCTTGGATCGTTATAACCCGCATCCAGGACCTTAAGGTACTCTTCAACAGAGCCCTTATCAACCGTACTTGAGAATTTCTCAAGCCTCTCCCTATGTTTCGTCCATGGCAACACACCCTCAGCCCAATCGCCATGCTTATACGCCGGGTAAACTCCCTTCTCCCTAGCTAACTCGATACTAGCCCTAACAGCCATCCTAGCAATGAAACTAGCCAATTCATTAGAGACGGCTATTGCCTGCGGTGAGTCGTACCTAAGGCCTAGGGCTATTAAGGTGTCGGCGAGGCCATTGGCCCCAAGGCCGATCCTCCTGGTCTCGAGAACCCTCTTCCTAAGCCTATCATGCGGTAACTTGTTAACGTCGATAACGTCGTCCAGGAACCTAACGGCCAACTGAACATCCCTCGCCAGGGAATCCCAATCAATCTTACTGTCATGTACATACTTCACTAAGTTAATACTACCTAGGTTACAGCTTTCAAAATCATAAAGACTCTCCTCACTGCATGGGTTAGTGGCATTTATGACCTCACCTGGTAATTTTTCATTATTTATGTAGTTGGCTAAGTCCCTATTCCATAACCCTGGATCACCACTGTCCCACGCTGACCTAACTATCTTGCCCCAGAGCTCCTTGGCATCGATCCTCCTCCAAATCCTTACCTTACCAGCCTTTATGGCCTCAATGCAGTCCTCATAGCACTTAGTGAATTCCTCACCCCAGGTCTTGTACAGGCATGGGCACTCCCTCGGGTTTATTAGGTAAATGTCTTCTCCCTTGAGTGCCTTCTGCATGAAGTAGTCATCTATGGCGACGCTTATGTTGAAGTTCTGTAGCTGAACATCCTTAAGCTCACCACTCTTCGACGTTATGAATCTCTCAATATCCGGGTGCCACCAGAAGAGCATGCCCATTTGCGCACCGCGCCTCTTACCACCCTGCTTAATAGTATCAACCAACGTATCGAAGAGTCTCATAAAGCTAAGAGGCCCTGAGGCTATCCCAGTGGTGCTCCTGACAATGTCGCCTTCAGGTCTTAACTTACCGAAGTTATAACCAACGCCACCGCCAGACTGGAATATCAAAGCTGCAAGTCTTAGGGCATCCATTATCCCAAAGTTGCATTCTGGGTCTTCCCTATTCGTGTCACTCTCCCTGGATAGGCAGTCATCAATTGGCACCACGAAACACGCGGATAACTGCCCAAGTCTCGTCATTGCATTGTAAAGCGTTGGCGAGTTGGGCATTAGTTTTAACTGGCTCATTAGTTCGTAGAACCTCCTTGTCCACGTTATTGGATCACCGCCATACTTAAGCTCCGCGTAGGCTACGCCCATTGCGGTCCTCATCCATAGGTACTGGGGTGTCTCGAAGAACGTCCCATTGAGCCTCTTCAACAAGTACCTGCTCATAAGCGTTCTAACTCCATTGTAGGTAAGTAGTAAATCCCTGCCTGGGTCGAGGTATTTAGCCAATTCTTCAATGTGCTGGGCATACCAGGCGCTCATCTCTGAGTCCCAAATCCTATGTTCAAGACCAGCCCTAAACCACGCCTTGAAGCCCTCCCTATAAGCATCCTCGAACTTAACCCTACCCTCATTAATCGCCTTAATAACATCCTTGCCCCAGACCTGCTTGTAGACACTCCAAAGTAGGTAGTTCCTGGCCGTGTCGTGCCACCTAAGATCATCAGTGACCATGTTAAGCATGATGAGTTGAACCCTATCCGACAACTCACTACTTGGTACAGTGCCCTTAATATCAAGGACTTTAATTACCAGATCAGGGTCTGGGACACCTGCAAGTTTAAGAGAATAAACTAACTTATCTCTTGAAAAGTCCTCCATTGTTCCATTTCTCTTCAGAATCCTTATACCAACCACCTTACTTACTGTCTCAGTGCTTAACGACACAATCCAGAATTTAAATTACTTTATTAATAATGAAATAAGATAAAATAAGTCAACATGAACACGCCTGTAAGGAATATATATTACTTCGCCCAACTCTGGAGTTATGTGATTAAACCCGAAAGCAAATAAAACCCCATACACACTAAGTACTTGGTGTACCTAGTTATTACATGCCCCAGATGTGGGAGTTACTCTGTTGCCCGTGACACGGTTAAGACACACCAATGTCCATACTGCGGCTATGTAATGCGAATTGAAGAAGCATCAATAATTGCACGGGTAAACAGCGGTAAGGAGGCCAGGGAAATAATACTGAAGCTGAAAACACCCAGGGAATTAAGAAGAAAACCCTAAATGCACAGTTCCGGAGTTAAATGACGCAATTATTCCCAACGTTACTAAGTTTCAACATTATAGGTCCTAAACTCAACCGCCCTAACATAAGGGTCACCCGTAACCAATAGTGAGACAAAACTATTTGAGCGCAGTAGGCGACCCGTAATCATTAGATCATGATCAAGCTCTAACAACCTTTCAAAAATCCTAGGATCGACACTAGGATTCAAACCATCAACATTTTTTATTGAACCAATCATGTGCATTGAAACCCTAAATCAGTCATTACCCTATTTTCTCCAGTCACTGAATGGTTTTGGAAATAACTCCGCGAGACTGTGCCTTATTGTCTTATTGTCATGAACAATGATCACCTCCTCAACGCCAAACTCACTCATTACCTGTAGGCAGGCTCCGCAGGGGTATATCGGTTTATCTAGATTTGATGTTAGTACTATGGTCTTTATTTTCCTCTCTCCATTTGATACGGCATTGAATATGGCAACCCTCTCGGCACATATCGTAAGTCCAAGGGATGAATTCTCAACATTCACCCCTCTATATACCTTACCGTCGGGTGTTACGGCTAGTGCACTTACTCTAACCCCACTGTATGGCGCATAGGAGTATTTTAATCCGTCCTTTACGAGATCTATCCAAACATTCGCACCCACAGTTTATTGTTAGGTAATAATGAATTTAAATGGCTTTCACCTATGTCATGCAGTTGGTGACTTGCATTGAGAATTGCCATAATAATTGGGGCAAATAACATAGGCATTAACGTGGCCAAGACGCTAATGGACAAGTATGAAACAGTCATTGTCGACTCAAATGACGAGGCATGCTCAAGGGCCTTCAAGGCGCTCAAATCATCGGCGCTGGTGTATAGGGGTGATCCTGGCAGTGAGGATGTATTGAGCGAAGTCGGTATTGATAAGGCTGAGCTTTTCCTGGCGTTGTCAGATGATGATGAACTTAATCACAGGGCATGTAGCATTGCCGTAGGAAAGGGCGTGCCAATAATAATTGCAAGGGTTAATAATAAGAGTAATGAGGATTTATTCAAGGAACTAAATATCACATCTATAATAAATGTGGAAGACTTGGTAATAAATACTATAGAGTCCATGCTAACGAGGAAAGTAGCCAAGTCAATGTTCACAGATCCATTAACGAACCTTTCCTTTGTAATAATACGAATCAATGAAAATTCGCAAATAATAGGTAAACAAATTAGTTATGTTATTAATAATTATGAAGTGGCGGTGCCCTACGTAATCACGTCAGGTAGAATCATTAAGCCAGGTGATGATTATGTTATCGAAGGCAATGACGAATTAGTAATAGTCGGTCCCTCAGCAAGTATTAACAAACTCATAAGTGAATTATTAACGGAGTAGGTATATATGATCCATCGCGTTATTCATTACTCCTCACACCACTATATCTCTTGCCAAGTTCCATTGATAATTCAAAGGCTTTATTAAGCACGGAGTACTTAACGTCATCTATGGTCCTTAAGTCCTTATACGTACCCCTGGCAATTAATTCCACATACTTATCCTCAATGGCTGCCACATCCACATGAGGATCCTCAATACCCAACTCTTCCATGTAATCATTCAATTCCTTACGCAAATCACCGATGAGTAAACCATCCTTGGGCATCTTAAATGGTATCCTGACCTCAATACCCTCGGCAGGTGGCACCTTCCTAATTACGTTCTTTAGTACGAGTGTGTATGGTACGTATATCAACTCGTTACGTGAACTCCTAATTATTAGCCCAAGGGATGTTTGTTTGATCACGTAACCCTTAATTCCCATGACTTCCACGTGATCTCCAACATCCAGCGAGTAATCCTTAACGAGCCTACTGAGCTTACCCGTGAAGTACTCCTCAATTATTGGTCTCGTGCCTATTACTAGTATAACCGCTACGATAATGAGCAAGGAACCCACTATTAAGTACTGCCTAAAGGCGTAGGCTATGGCTGATAATATGGTAACCACAAGCATTATCCTGAAAATAAACCTTGCATTCTCAACATCACCTTTCCTCGAAAGCTTCACCACAGCCCTAACCAACTTGTCAAATACGTAATCAAGCACGAAATACATGGCCACTGATATAACAACAACTATTACCGCATACCAAACCCAACCCGGGACTAAAATACTCACTCCACCACCTGCGTTACCAACATTGATTTCCACCATTATAGAACAACCTCCCCAATAACGTATTTTAAACCTAACGGTATCAATGCACGACAAGCACGGGCTTGTTTGCGTACCTAACTACCTTTTCAGATACAGAACCAAGTAGGAACCTCGTTAACCCCTTTAATCCCCTTGAACCAACTATGATTAGGTCGACATTAAGATTATTCGCTATATTTATGATCGTGTCAGCCGCGTCGGTACCTATTTCAAGCAAGCCCTCGGTCTCGACGCCAAGGCTCTTGGCACGCTCAACCGCCTTATCCAGAAGATCCCTACCTTGTCTCTCCATGGTGTCTATTAATGCGGGATACATTGAGGAATCCGGCGCTATTGCTATCTTACCCTCCTCAATGACGTGAAGCACGTAGAGCTTGGCACCGAATTCCTTGGCAATGCCTATTGCATAATCAAGGGCCTTCTCCCCAGCCTTTGAACCATCAAAGCCCACCAGTATCTTTGATATTGAAGACACAGATCCAAGGATTAAACTACTGTTAATAAGTATTATTCGGCATTGTGCACGTTCCCCGTATCCATGATGGACTTACTACTCCTATAAATCGCGTATGTCGTGCACATAGGCCTCAACTCGCATTTCATGCATAATAACGGGTCCGGAGGTTCTATTGGCCATCCCTGGTATGACTCAAGGAACTTAAGCTCAGCTAGCACACTTTGATTATCCCTTCTTAGTTTGTTTATGGGCAGTGACTTAACATCCCTCATTGTAACTAGGTACGCCTCCCTAATTGTTATCCCAGTCTCCTCCAGCATCACTATGTAGGAAACAACCTGCTTAAGGTACCTCCTTTCCCTATCCTCATTCAGGTTCCACGAACTTTTCAACTCTATCAACCCCCAGATCTCCTCGCCGTCGAACTCACGCATGTAAATAATGTCAGCCCTACCCGAGGTGTCCGCAGTCTCTATTCCGCTTTCGACCTCCACGTGAACCCTTGGATTAACAACCCTAAACCATTCCTGGTAAAGATCATGAACCGCCCTACCTCTTGCCAAGTTCCTTATTCCATCCATATTGGTTATTGTGCCAAACCTTAACTTAATCAATGACTTAACAAAGCAGTCATTACTGAAGTATGATGGCGTGGCTCTACCAGTGGGTTTATCAATGAGGTATAGGTCATCACCAATGGCCTGGGCATTCCTTAGCATATCACTTAAGTACTCCTCGGTCTTTCTCCTAATCTCATCCTCACTAACCACATCAGCTATGGGCTTTATGATCAACTTAACCATAAATTACAGTAAGGCTTTATCGCTTACCCATTTATAAACCCAACAATCACGGCTAATAACTTAAAAACTAATGAAAAAGCAGGTGGTTTTGTATGGTATATGTTGGGGTGGATATTGGCGCCACGTACATAAGGGTTGGGCTCATAGATAGGGATGGTAGTGTTATTAATAAGATTAGGACCAAGCAGCCGAGCACTGGCGATGAGAACACCGTAGCAAACATAATTATAAGGTCGATAAGGGACTTAGTCGGGGACAGTAGTATTGAGGGTATAGGCATAGGCTCCATAGGACCCTTGGACCTAAAGGAGGGCATTGTTCCCTGGGCGCCGAATGCACCCATCAGGAGGTTTAAGGTTGTGGAACCAATAATAAGGGCCTTCAGGATACCGGTGGTTTTGGGCAACGACGCCATGGCGGCCGTGTGGGGCGAGTACCTGTTCGGCATTGGTAAGGGTGTCGATAA
>DAJV01000129.1:17373-27843 GCA_002496475.1 Vulcanisaeta sp. UBA163
GTTGGTAAGGATGGTAATGCCCACGAGATTGGGCACTTGGTGATTGACATAAACTCGGAAATACAATGCGGCTGTGGCGGTTACGGTCATTGGGAGGCCCTTGGCTCAGGCGCCAACATACCTAGGGTCATTAAGGAATTCATTAAAGGCAAATCCTATAAATCGGGGCTATACTATGAACTTGCTAAAAATGGTTACGTGAGTACCGAGAGGGTTTTTCAAGCCTACCATGAGGGGGATGAACTTGCGAGGGATTTTATTGATAACTATCTGGCGAGGGTGTATGTTGCTGGGTTAGTGGACGTAGTGAGCGCCTACGACCCAGAAATAATAGTGCTGGGTGGTTCAATGGCGCTTAATAATAAGGAGTTGTTTAAAGGCTTTATCGAAAAATACCTAAAACACTACCTAGCCATACCTATTAAACCAGCGCGTATAGAGTTTACGGAATTCGGCGATGACGTGGGCATAATAGGCGCAGCCGCCCTAGCCATAAGAACCCCTGACACGCTGTGTAAGTACGTGGACCATTATAAGCGATTCCTTAGTTAAGGTTAAATTAAAAATAATTACTAATCAACCCAATGTCTACGGTTAATACCGTAATAATTGGTGCAGGGCATAATGGCTTAACCACAGGCATAGTCCCAGCTAAAGCTGGACTAAATGTTTTAGTCCTTAGCCATGCAGTGCGACTTGGTGGACTGGTAACTGGCGTGCCTAATTATAATACAGGTAGGAAGATACTCAATGATTGGGGTTCAATAGGGTGATGCCCACGTATAAGCAGGTTATTGTGGTTAGGACTGACCTTGGGATGTCCTGCGGTAAGACTGCGGCTCAGGTTGCCCATGGAGCAGTTGGCGCCGTGCTTAGGATCATTGAGGATGGTAGGAGGGAGTGGCTTGAGTGGTTTAGAGCGTGGGAGTCCTCTGGACAGAAGAAGGTGGTCCTTGTAGTTGACTCACTGGATGAGTTGCTTAGGCTTAAGGAGAAGGCCGATAGGCTGGGCTTACCGACATTCCTCGTTGAGGATGCAGGGCTTACTGAGCTACCGCCTGGCACAGTTACGGTACTGGCCATTGGTCCCGGACCCGAGGAATTAATTAATAAGGTCACTGGTTCCCTGAGATTGTTAAGGTGATTGTGTGAGCTTAACTCAATTCCTTAAGGATGTAATGAATAAGGTCTTCACATACTCAAACTATGAATTAGTAAATACCGTAGTCACACTCTTCCAATTAAGGAGGCTTAGGTATTGGGGTTTCCGAGAAGTAATATCCTCGGTTGGTAATTGTGATGGCTACTTACTTGACCTTGGCGCTGGCGATGGCTCAATGACCAAGTTCATAATACGCAATAGATTTAGGCGCAGGCCCATAATCCTGCTTGACCCAGCAATTAGTGGACTTAAGTCAGTGGGTAATCTTTATCCAGAGGTAGTTGATAGGGTCGTTGGCGTTAGTGAGTACTTACCGATCAAGCCTAGATCACTATGCACGGTGTACACCGCATTCGCGTTCAGACAGTTTGGGAATAAGGTTCTTGCACTACTTGAAGTACGTAGGGTGCTTAGGAAGGGTGGGTCTTTCATAATTCTTGATTTTTGGAAACCCGATAATCCATTAACCCATGCAATTCTACTATTCTACTTAACATTCGCATTACCACTATTGGTATCTATCGCGGCGCCGAGGGAGGTTGGGGATTACGCCACCATGAGGATTACCCTTAGGAACATTGGAGGCTTCTCATGGTTAAGGGGATTAATTAATGACTTAATTGGTAATGTAGTACTTTACCGCACTTACCTAGGGATCTTCCTGATAATAAGGGCTGTTAGGTCATAATTTTAAGGCCGTATCTTAAGCCTAGCCAACGTATCCTGCCTAGGTCTTCCTGTTTCATCATAACCCCTGAGTTCATAGTACTTCCTAACCATGAATGACCACTCCTCCTCAGTAACCACATACTGCCTACCCTCATATTCCACGGACTCCCTCAACCACCTTTGCGGTAGCCTATCCTGCGCAATGGTGGTTCCATTCATGTACCTGTGAAGCACAATGACCCTTTGCGCTACCTCCCTCAACTCATCAATGGTATAATTAAGGCCAGTCACGGCATTCATAACATCTCTAATCACGTCCCACATGTATATAGCCCTGCCAAACTTGCAGAGGAGCATTGAGTCATATAGTGCATTTCTCTCCTCGAGATCCATGACAGCCTTAACCTTCTCCTCACCTGTGGCGAATCTACCACCTGCTTGACCCACCATATCAATAGCGTAGGCGCTTGACCACAGGTGATCAGCGCCTCTCTCTGAGATTGCATTATTTAGTATCATGCCCTTGAGGGTCCTGGGATCATAACCAGCTGGTTCAAGGCCTTTATCATGTATCGCCAGGTCTTGAACACCGAGTCTTTCAGCAATGGCTTTTGTACCCAGTGCGGCTAACTCACCGAGCCCATGCCTATAGGCAGTGTTGATTATTAACTGCCTAATGCCCTCATAATCACCCCACCCTGGTGCACCCTTAATAATGCCCTTATCGCCAAGGTATACCAGGAAGGCTATTGTGTTTCCAAGACTTATTGTATCAAATCCAAGCCTATCAGCTAGTTCTGCAAGGTCAATGAGCCTCTGTGGATCATGAATACCGGTTAAACCCCCAAGGGCCATCGTGGTCTCATACTCAAGGTCATACTCCCCATCGCTTGATCTAACCACCTTATGGCACGCCACTGGGCAGTAAAGGCAGGCGCCATGCTTAATGAAGTACCTGGGTTTCAATGATTTCTCCCATGATATATCCTCCCAATTAGGCATAACGACCTTGGTCCAGTAAATTGATGGGAAGAAACCCATTCCATTACCGGAGTCTATTAACCTCAGAGTACCGCCCTGCCTGGTGGGGATCATGCCAGGGCTTGTAACGGCCTGCCTACCAAGGCTCCTAACTAGGTCTTGGTAAGCCTTATCATCAGCCACATCCACAGTCTTATTGACGGGCACGAAGGTTATGGCCTTCACATTCTTACTACCCATAACAGCCCCAGCCCCAGTGCGCCCAAACTGTCTCCACTCCTCATGACCAATGCACGCATACGGCACCCTATTCTCACCAGCAGGTCCAATTGTTAAGACCGCGGAGTCCCTAAACTCCCTCTTAATCGCGTGCTCGGTGCCAACGGTGTCTAAGCCCCATAACTCCCTGGCATCCCTAAACTCAACCTTACCATCACTAATCACCAAATGAACAGGTTTTGGGTTTACTCCAGTGATTACAACGGCATCAACACCTGCATACTTCATGTAGGCGCCCAATGTGCCACCGACGGTTGAGTAACTCCACCTATTCGTGAGTGGTGACTTAAATATGGCAGCGGCCCTAGTGGCCAGCGGTATCCTCGTCCCGCCCAATGGACCTGTGGCTATTATTAGTGGATTCTCGGCACCATAGGGATCAACATTGTTAAGGCTCAGGTTTAAGTCAAAAACTATCTTAAGCCCTAATCCCCTACCTCCTATGAATAGCTTGGCATCGCCTTCGCTAATATTTTCTGTCCTTACCTCATTATGGTTCAAATTAATCCACAGTATCCTACCAGCATAACCATGCATATTGGCACGCAATGCCCAGCAACTTACTTATAAGGACTTACTCAAACATATTAATACTTATAAAAATTAGGCACGTGTCTGGATTCCGTGGAAAAAAACTATTCAAGTGGTGGTTGGTTGATAAGGATTAACAATGGAATCGCCGAGGTAATAATAAACAAGCCACCACTTAACATAATAACGCATGAAATGAGGAAAGACCTAGGCAGTATAATCAATGAGCTAGAACAGGACAAAGACGTGAAGGTAGTGGTTTTTGAAGGTAGTGGTGATAAAGCCTTTTCAGCGGGTGGTGACGTTACTGAATTCCTAAACACAACACCCAATGAATTAATTGACTGGGGAAAAACAATAGAAGAAGTGGAACACATTAACAAGCCGACCATAGCCCTCCTTAGAGGTCACGTGCTTGGTGCAGGCACGGAATTAGCCCTAGCATGTGACATTAGGATTGGCACGCCGGACGTCGAGATTGGACTCCCTGAGATCAGAATCGGCATGACGCCAGCCAGTGGCGGATTAACAAAGATGGTTAAGGCACTCGGTCCACTCCGTGCGAGGTATTACCTACTCCTTGGTAAGAGGATTAAGGCAGAGGAGGCGCTGCAGTATGGGTTGGTGCATGAGATCGTTGAGCCATCAAGGATCTACGAGAGAGCCATTGAGATTGCAAAGGACTTAATGTCACTATCACCACTCGTCATTAAGGCTATGAAGGAAGCGATTAGACTTATCCAAGACTCACCCACGGATATTGGTTATGATATTGAGAGAAAGACCTTCGCATTATTACGATATAGCCAGGACTTCAGGGAGGGTATTGAGGCATTCAAGGGGAAGAGGTTGCCGAGGTTTCAGGGGTTGTAGTGGCGAAAAGTTATTAAATCAATACCACATTCTTTAATTAACCACACAGAGTCCCGAAGGATCGGGCCGATGAAGGTCGTGGGTTACCCCGGCCATATTTTATGTTCATTGATTAGGGTTGTTGAGATCCTCAATGACTAAACTTAGGTCATTCGTAACTCTGTATTTAACCTGTCTTATCCTCTCATTATCTATGATATAGATTTGCGGTATTCTCACAATGCCATTATTAATCCCATACCTGGTTATGAGCCTCATGGCCTCTGGCTCATCATAATTCCTGGTCTCACAATTAACCCCTGCCCTAAGCAACTGCATGCATAACGCGTCCAACTGGTCCTTGAGGTAGTCCCACTTACTCGTTATTATAATCACCGTCTTGGCCATACCCTTTGGATTTATTGTATTAAGTAATGTTTTTAAAGTGGCTCTTAAGTGTCATGTCGAGGAGATATGGAATACGTATATGCAGCATTACTATTGCACTACGGTAAACAACCCATTAGCGAGGAGAATGTGGTTAAGGTTCTACAGGCAGCTGGTATACAGGTTGATGAGGTTAGGGTTAAGGCACTGGTTGCGGCTTTAAAGGAGGTTAATATTGACGAGGCTATAAAAACCGCGGTAGCTATGCCCGTGGCAGCCGCCCCAACAGCAACATCGGGTGGCGCTGCGGCTGGTGGTGAACAGAAGGCTGAGGCTAAGGCGGAGGAGAAGAAGGCTGAGGAAAAGAAGGAGGGCCCAAGTGAGGAGGAGATCGCTGCTGGTTTATCAAGCTTGTTCGGTTGATTAAAATATTTTACCTTACTAATATTGGTGTAAAAAATTATTTATTCTCGCTTTCAACCTTGAATAAATTCTTCATGGCCTTATCCCATAATTCCCTGGGTGACTTGTGATAAATCCTTATCTTGCTATATGGGAATCCAGGCAGGGGTTTCACAAGTTCGAATTCCACGAACCTCCTCTTCTCATTAATTACTACTTGCTTGACGGGTATTGGTGATTTAAGCAGGTACATGCCGTCTATGAGCATTGCATCCTTGAAAACTATTAATTCCTTATTTATTGTATATGGGAAGTTAGATATCTGCACGTTAGTTGTCATGAAGGGCATCCTCATGACCCTGAATATTACGTACATAAGCACAAAGAACACGCCGAAGTATATTAGGTAATCAATGAAGTATGCATAGAAGAGGTTAGCTTCCTCAATGGTTTGCGTAAACCAAGGCTTTAGGTAATAACCAATGTTTACTGTATTTGAGATGTACTTAGCCAGCGATATGAATGGTCCAGAAAGCACGTACGTATAGAGCATCAATAGCCCTATTAGAACCACCATAAGTACCACCATATTCTTCATTTGTGACTTAACAAACTTATTTGTTTCTTGCATGTACTCAGGATCCTTCTCCATCGCCTTCATGAAGTCATCACGTGTTAACTTCTCTACGGCGCCTGTCTTGCTAACCTTCATGTATTCCTCGATCTCCCTAAACCTGGTCCTGGTGCTCCTAATACCCATTACTATGACTATCCCGAAGAATATTGCCAAGTAGGCGATCACTATTATGTATGTTATTGACGCTTCATGCGCTATATTACCCCAGGCACCCACCACCGCAAATACTATGGTGAATGCTATCGGCCATATGTACCTAAGTACCTTACTCCGTGTACTATTTTGTTGAGTGAACATCTCGGAAGTCTACTTTAATGCCCATTTAAAACCTTACCAAATACAGAACAGGGCGCAGGCAGGAGGGTGAGAAAAGGTTTATTTTCCTTATAATTACGTATAGTGGAAATGAATGCTAGTGATAAATTGGCAATAAGCGTAATATGCGACAATGAGGTTAAGGCGCCTAACGTGGAAGGGGATAACTCTATATCGTTACTTATTAACGATGAGTTATTAATCGATGCTTGCTCAAGCGCTAATAAACTAACTGGTAATAGTAAAGCTTTGGGTATTAACATTAAGCCCAGGTTGCTTGTTGTAACGACGCCTGTTAATCATCACTGGGGTGGTGTTAATGCCTTGACGGGTGTATCCACGGTTATAATGCCAGTCGATAACACTATGCATGGGTTTGAGCTTAGGAGTAAGCTTGAGGAGCTTGGCATTGACGTTATTGAGGTTGGTGGTAGGGAAAAGGTTAGGCTTGGTCTTGGTGCTGTTGAACTTATTAGGGTTGGTAATAGGAGGGTTGGTGAGTTACTTATTTATTTACCAAGTCATAATTTGCTAATTAGTGGTTGTGGGCTGAATCTATGGCTCATTAAAGATGATGAGTTAGCAAGGTTCTTTAAGGAGTTGGATGTTAGGTACTTCGTGGGTGGTTTAGGGGCTACGTCAATAAGCGAATACCAAGGCGTATTGTTGAGGCATATTATTAGGAATTTGAGCGGTGTTTATCCACTGCATGGTACCGGACCTAGGCTTAGAAGGGAGTTAGTGAGTAACTATAGGAATGTTCATGATGTTGGTGCAGGATCAGTATTGAGGTTTAGGTGATGCTATGCAGTACCTCGGTTTATTAATTGTAATTGCTGCTTGGTTCGTGATTGTCGGCATAATTTACCTACTTAGGTACCTAGGCGTTAATGTACCTGTGAGGGTTTACTATGGGGTATTCATTATGCTTAGGGACGAGGAGTTAGTTAAGGACATCATAGCGCCCCTCGGTAACCTACTGCGCAGGGTACCGAGTTGGCTCGTGATCACGCTAACGGTTGGGCTTTTCCTAGTTTCCATGTTCGTGATTGTCCCCATACCACTAACGATAATGAGCGTCAACGCATGGGGATTACCATCAATGCTCTACCTAATGGTTAAGAACCTGGTACTAATGACTGTGGCCGTTATACATAGGCTAAGTCCAATCGAGGCCGTGGAAAGGGGGTTCACACCACTGGCGCCATTGATACCAGGCGTTACAGTATCACTTTATACATTCATCTACATAATAGTGGCCATAGGCATTGGTATCCTTCTTCATGAACTCGCCCATGGCGCCGTATCATCACGGTACGGAGTAAGAATAAAGTCCGGAGGTGCCTTTGCACTATTATTCCTAGCCTTCGGAGGCTTTGTCGAGATAGATGAGGAGGAATTGAGGAAGATGAGCTTACCCATCAAGCTTGCGGTGTATTCCAGCGGAGTCTTCATGAACATAATCCTTGCATATATTGCAGCCGCCCTTGTGGAATTGGCATTACTTAGTCCCCAAATGACCCAGGGTCTTTTGGGGACCACCATTGTTTACACGGTTAATTCTACGGATGCAGCCCTAAAGAGTGGTTACATAATAACTGCCGTAAATGGACATCCCATAGCCAGTGTATACGCCTTGATCTCTATATTGAGTTCAGTAAACGCAAATAACGTGACTGTGACTGCGCTGAATCCAACAAATGGAGCCCTACTTAGTGAAGTTCTAAGTACTAAAAACCTCACAATGGAGCTACTGGGTTATTCAGCCCTATATGTGAGCCCGTGGGGCGTGGTTGTCGAGAGCAGATCCTTCTACAACCTAATGTTTTGGATATATACACTGAATCTAACGCTGGCTTTACTTAATGCCTTTCCAGCATACCCACTCGACGGAGGGCAATTCCTCGATGCAGTACTAGCCAACGTAATAAGGAACCAGGCATTGAGGAACAGGATTATGATCCTGCTATCCGTGGTCCTATGGTCACTAATAGGGTTGACACTTTACTACACGTTAATAACCGGGTTATACAGATTGATCTAAGTGTGATCCTTTTAAATATACCTAACCCAGGCTTTTGATAATGAATGGTGGTGCTACCATTGGTAAGCATGGTAATGTAAGCACGAAGGTGAGGAGGGGCTTAATACTGGGTATTGTTATCACCATCCTTTTCCTCCCAATGGGCCTTACTAACCTCGGAGAGGCGTTCGCCCTGGAGCCTAGGGTGTATGGTTATGTGATTTATAAAGCTGGGGAGATCAGTAGCATTGGCTTTCATTATCTACCACTTTACCTCTACATGTGGAGGGTCTCATCATTGCTATTCCTTGCCTGGATCATTACATATATCGCCTACGTAATCAAACCATCAATAGTCCTTGACTCCGCTGGCACCATTTACGGAATTTCCTACGTAATTACACACTACATTTACCTATTCACAATAGGCGCGCCCATTATTATTTACCCACTTGTCTATTCCATGGTTACCGTGGGGAAGCCACTACTTTACCTTGACTGGGGACAGGTAATCGCCATAATAACCATCTGGAGGGTCTACACAATACGTAGATTAGTACGGGGTTGAGGATGGGTAGCGCTAAGGAAATAGCCAAGGAGAAGATCGCATTAATACTACGTGAACTTGGCATTGAGTGGATTAGGAGGTTTGAGGAGGGGGATCCTCAGTTCCTATCGATATCGAGACTCTGTGGTGGGTTGAATAATGACATTAACGTTGCCCTAAGGCTTACGGTTCTTAATGCATTAATTAGTTATCAATTGACTGGTAAGGGTGAGGACCACTGGGATTACTTCGCCAATTACTTCATTAGGAATCAACCAAGTGATCTATGCAATGACTTCATCAACTATGTAATGAATAGTAGGTACCTGTCCAGATACAGGGGTTTAAGAATTAGGAGGATTAGGACTGCTTGCCCTCGATTAGCCAACTTGGATGCAGGTAAATACTTGAGTGACTTGACGTCGCTATGGAGATTCCTTTCAAGTGCTGTTAATGCACATGGTGAGGAGAAGACCGTGGTTTTCGCCGCGAAGATGGCATACTATGTAGGTAGGGCCTGCGGCCTTGATGTTAATGTGCCTATGGATATCCCAATACCTGTTGATTATAGGGTTACCGTAATAACAATATGTAGCGGATTAATACCCATTGCAGATGATTCACTTAATGTGCGTCAACTGGCTGGGGAGATCATGGTTAGACGCAGGCGGGAGATACAGGATGTGTGGAACGAGATTGGTAGGCTCAGTGGTGTGCCACCCCTTAATCTAGACTCCGTGATTTGGGTACTGGGTGGCTTGTTAATAAACTCTTCATTTAACATGAGCAAGGTGATTAATGGGTTAAGCGGCCTTGGTATTCATGACAAGAGAGTTCATGAACTACTTTACTTATTGGGTGGTCGGTGTATTAATAGGTAGGTATTAATGGTAATTTCCCTTGCCTCCCTATAAACCTGACCCAAGTCCTTGCTCGTTTTAAACCTATGCAATAACTCAGCACGATCACCCTTAATCACCATATATCCCGTTGAAACCAGTTTATCAATTATTTTCTCTGCGTATTCATAGCCAAGCCAATAATTGATCAACCTATAGACCTTAAGGTACCTAAGCCTTGCCCTGCCTCCCCTAAGTTCAAGCTCCTCAAGTAGTAGTAATGCTAACCTTGCCTCAGGGCTCATTGACATAGACCTCACCCCTGTCTAAATCAACATGTACCGCGACACCACTCCTTAGGCTTAGGATACCACTAGGCAAGTTCGTCATTATCGGTATCTGTGACATGACGGCACCAATTATTAGCATGGTATCTGCCCTAACACTTAGTATTACTAGCGGCGCCTTGCCGTACTTGCTTAGTTGATACATTACGTAAGGGCCAACCGTTGAACCTCTCGAACTAGGTATCGCTAATACCTTACCCGCTATGTTTACGTTTATGGTTTTTATGACGCCACTTTTACCATCAACGTCGCCGAGGAATGAGAGAGGCTCCTTGTAGGTAATTAATTCACCTTCAATGGTCCCACTACCAAATAGGGTCTCTCCCTTAAACTTCATGTGTGATCAGGAAAGAGAAGAATCGTATTTATTTATTAATTTTTATGAATGTGTTTAGCGTCTACATTCAATTACTCAATCCTAATCTTAATAACCCTCTTGGTCTCCTCAACCTCCTCCTTAGGCAACTCCCTGTAAGTCAACCACCAGGCATAGCCCTTG
>DAJV01000068.1 GCA_002496475.1 Vulcanisaeta sp. UBA163
CTAAGAGGTTAATTAAACCACCGGCTCCGTAATACCCAAAGGAATAGGTTGATTAGACAGGGCATTAAAGCTTTAATATATTACCGTTAAACCTCAGTAAATGCCATTAGACCCGGACTCAGTGTTGAACGATGTATTAAATACCGTGAGAGCTCATAATAGGTGGCGTAGGTTAGAGGCGATAAACCTCATACCCAGTGAAAACGTAATGTCGCCATTGGCAGAGTATATTTATCTAAATGATATGGAGGGAAGGTATGCAGAGGGCACACTAGGCAGCAGGTACTATCAAGGGACTAGGTACATTGATAGGCTTGAGGGACTTCTTGTAGACTTAATGGGACAGTTATTCCATGCGAAGTTTGTTGATGTTAGACCTATCTCAGGTACCATAGCCAACGCCGCGGTTTATGCAGCACTCACACAGATTGAGGATACTATAATGTCCGTCCCACTTAACTCAGGCGGGCATATAAGCCATAAAACAACGGGTGCACCAGGGATTTTTAGATTAAAGGTTGTGGATTTGCCGTGGGACAATGATGAATTCAATGTTGATGTTGATAAAAGTATTAAATTAATTAAGGAGATTAAGCCGAGGATCGTGATTTTAGGAGGTTCCGTATACTTATTCCCACATCCCGTTAAGGAACTTCTTGATACTGTTCACGAGGTTAATGCCGTATTACTCCATGACTCAGCTCACGTACTTGGATTAATAGCCGGCGGAGCATTTCCAAACCCACTTGACTTAGGCGCTGATGTTATGACATCATCAACACATAAGACATTTCCCGGTCCTCAAGGCGGTGTGATCTTCACAAATAGGGAGGATTTATTTAAGCTTATTCAAAGGGCCGTATTTCCTGGCCTAACATCTAATTATCACCACCATAGGTATGCCGCAACTGCCGTGACGGCAATAGAGATGATGAAGTTCGGTAAAGCATACGCTGAACAAGTCGTTGATAATGCACGGGCATTAGCTGAGGAATTGCACACCCTTGGATTTAACGTAGTTGCAGAGAATAAGGGATTCACAAGAACTCACCAGGTTCTTGTTGATGTTTCGAGGGTTGGTGGCGGTACGAAATCCGCTGTTTTACTTGAGGAGGCTAATATTATTGTGAATAAAAACGCGCTTCCCTGGGATAGAGGATTTAGGGACCCAAGTGGGCTTAGGCTTGGTGTTCAGGAAATAACTAGGTTGGGCATGGGTAAGGATGAAATGAGGATTATCGCTGAATTCATGACCCGTATCCTCATAAAAAGGGAGGACCCAAGTAATGTTAGGAGGGAAGTGATGGATTTTAGAAGGGAGTTTACACAGGTTAAATACGGCTTAACGCCGAAGTATGCTGGTATTGATTTCAACATAAGTATGCTAATGTAAGTATCATCAATAATTAAAAACTAGACCCCTGAATTAAAAGGAAATTCCCTATGCGTGATGTTGTGCTTGACCCAATGGAATGGTTATTGGTCAGGAGTTACTATATGGCATTACTACCTCAATTAAACTTTGAGGGTGATTACTTAGCGGCTGAATTAGCACCGAGTTTCTGTAATTATGATGGTGATTTAAGGGAGTTTAAATGGGACATTGTCAATATAGTGATGCCGCCAGTCGAGGTAAAGCCTAGCGATGATGGTCTATTAATTGCTGTTGAGGGTTACTCCGTTAAGCTACTTCATGATTGGGGGTTAAATCCCAGTATTGTTGTTACGGACTTTGACTTTAAACCTGAAGAGGTGGTTAATTGTGATTGTTTAGTGCTTGGTCATGCACATGGTGATAATATTAGTTACTACCCTAAATATGCATCTAAGATTAGGAAATTGTTACCAACTATCCAAGTATGGCCTAGGGGTTGCTCATTACTAATTCCTGGATTTACTGATGGCGATAGAGCCGTTTATCTTGCGTATTATATGGGTGCTAGGGAAATTAGAGTTTATGGTTTCAATCCAGGTAAAGTTGTGAAGAGGAATGACGAGATAAAAAGAATGAAGTTGGAAATAGCCAGGGCATTAATTAACAGAGTCTTACGAAAGGCTAGGGGCAATACCGTGATTAAACTACTTTGATCACTATAATGTGGGTGTCTCCTGTAGCTGAGCTATTGTTATTAATGGCTTTTCCTTACCCACTGCAAATAGGTAATCTATTATCGTCCTAACCTCCTTGCCATCACTTGTCACGATCCTTGTTGTAGATCCCCTCTTTCTGTATGTTTGTATTATTTCAGTTATCTTACCGTAATAACCCACGTTTTTACCATCAACAATGAGTCCCATGGAACCTAGCTCCAGCTTTACGTGGTCTGAGATCTTATTCTCATTTATGTCTATTAATAATGAGTCAAGTGTCTCGTACTTACTTCCCTCCTCATAGGGTAGTTGTAGGTTCCTACCATCATGTAGATTAAGCTGTACCTGCCCTCCCTTAACCATAGTCTTGCCCTCAATCCTGCAGAGCTTATACCTCGCTTCCTCTTGGCTTATTGATACTGGCCACAGGAACCTAATTGGGTGTGGCACGATTCTATAGGCCTCGCTGGTTGGTATTATTTCCACAACATCCATCAAGCCCACCGGGTACTTATAGTCCCTCCTTACCTCACCATCTACCTTAATTAATCCCTTACCAATTACGTACCTCGCCTCCCTAAGGGTCTTAGTGTACCTGAGCACGTCCCTAACCAATATGGCCAATGGTAATGACTTGGGCAGCGGGTGCGGTCCAGGGCTTGGCCTAACAACCCAAGTGGCTTCCTTAGTTGGTACTGGCCACCACTCAGGTGCTTGATAACGCCTAAGGTGTCTCCTGGACATTACTTATCACCGTGAACAAGCCCTATTTAAAGGCTTACTACTGTTTCGATTCATTGCCACCGCCCTGACCAACTACGATTACCTCGGGCTTCCTCAATGCCCTGGCCTCCTTAGTCTCCTCAAGCTTCCTTAGATACTCCTCACGCTGCTTCCTTGCCTTCTCAATGGCCTCAAGTCTCCTCCTATCGCCAGTGTCTAATTCCACTATCATGACCTTCGACGGGTGTATTGGGTAGTAAACGGTTTCACCGCCGGGCTTCTTCATCGTGGCATTCTCCACGTGGATCCTCATCTCCCTTAGGTCAACCTCAACGACCTTACCCCTCACACCCTTAAAGTCACCCCTTAGTATTAGCACCGTATCGCCCTTCCTAATGGTTAATCTCTTGATGCCGTACTGCCTCTGCAGGTCCTCGCTTAGCCTAGCTGTCATTAACCTATGCCTAGCATGGAGTGGTGCATTGTATAACGCCTTCCTCTGCTTCCTTGGTTGTTTAGACCTTGTTAATGCGACCATGCAATAAACCCGCTAAGTTAATTACTTAAAAATTTTAATGTATACGTAACCACCGATACACAGCCTTCAACAATGAACGCCCACCGCTGAGGCGGGTTGTGTTTCCTGCCCGCTTGACTCAACGAACCTAGACCGAGGCGAGGTATATTCCCGCGAACATTATTGCTGAACCAATGACCTCGGGTAATGTGGGTTGAATACCCATTATGAAGTAGTTAAGTACTAATGTCAATGCAGGTACCGTGAATATGTATGGTGTTGAATTAGCAACACCAATTGTGTTAACAAGCAAGTACCAGACCAGAAATAGAACCATGCCTCCAACTACTGAAGTACCCAGTAAATTACCAATGAATCCAGGTACCCACTCAATACCCGTGAATGTCCTTAACCCATTTACTAGGATCCCCATTGCAGCGAGTATTAGTGAACCTATTACAAACATGTTTGATACCACAACAAGACCATTATTATTACCTAGCTTCTTGAAATATATGCTGTATAGGGCCCAAAATACTGCATTCATAATCGTAAGTAATGCGCCAACAAGGGACACGCCCCTCATTATTGATGAAATACCATAAACAATAACCCCCATGAACCCAATGAGTGAACCAACCACATTAAGGGTCCTTGGCTTCTCACGAATTAGTAATATTGATAGTGGTATTGCGAATAAGGGCATTGTGTAACCAAAGATGGCTGAGGAACCTGGATCAATGTAAAGCAACCCATATGCCCAAAGCGCCGAGCTTAATGCGGAGAATAGACTTAGTAGTGCTAGGTCCCTGTTTAATATAAGGTGGTATTTTCCATTAATCACCATAGTGGTTATGACCAGCAGGGTCCCGGCTATGGCGTACCTAATTGCCATGTAACCCAATGGTGTTGCATACCTCAACCCGAATTTGACGAAGAAGTAGTTAATCGATGCCGAGAATACGTAAACCAGCAGGTAACCGATGAATACTGATTTCCTCATCATCCACGAGAGGGTCCTACTTCACCTTAAAAACCGTTCTACATGGAGTTAATGAAAGGGATAAAAAGGCATGCGCTTAATTACCCTGGTGGATTAATGCATTATTATGATAGGGAGCCCGTCTTTAAGGAAATGAGAGTTAGAAGGATTAGGGGCATGATTAGGGGAATGCCCTTGAACCTCGTGTCAGCACCCGGCGTATTCTCAGGCGAGTACATAGATGCCGGTACTAGGTTGTTGGCGGAGAACATGGTGATAATGAGTGACTGGGATGTATTAGACATGGGTTGTGACTATGGGGTTCTCGGCATAGTAGCCGCTAAACTGTCACCGAGGGGTAGGGTCATCATGATGTGCACCAATAAGTTCGCGATTAAGTTAGCAGCCATTAACACTAGGATTAATAACGTGGGCAATGCCGAGGTGCGCTGGGGCGACCTATACAACGCTATTCAGAATGAGTGGTTTAATACAGTAATATCGAACCCACCAATAACGGCAGGCCTAGAATTAAATAAGCGGTTAATAATCGAGGCAAAGGAACACCTAAAGCCAGGTGGGTTGCTGCAGATTGTAGTGCCTAAGAAGTTGAGATCTAGGTTTGAGGAGATCCTTTACAGTAATTACGACGCTGTTGAGAGGCTCGCCAAGTCAGGGAGCTACATAGCCTATGCGGCCAAGGTCATGGCTAGTTCCGCACATACTCGCGTAACCTGATTCCACGCCTGATTACTTATTGGTTGTTTGATGGTTAGTGTCCCTCAATACACTGCTCAATACCTTCAATCCCAGGCTAATGCCTAACCATTGACCCCACGCCAAGCAGCCTGGATCACTACGATCACGACCTACTCCCTGACCTTGTTAATGCCTCCATGACTACCTCATGATTGACCTCGCTAGCGTTATTTATGGTCTCAGGGATCCTAGGGCTTTCCTCATGAATGTTAGGCTTGACATTGACTATGACTACCTGAGGCCGAATGCAGTCTTTGTAAGAAGTACAAGCCCCTCCTTGGCTTTGGTTCCATAATTAACCTGGATAATATAAATCCTCAGTGTCCCTCTATCATGCTAAAACTTTGCATTCCTGCTGTGTCTAGCTTTATGAATTCCCTGCCCTGTGGTGCATCAATTGTGTACTCGCTTGATCCCTCTACGGACCTCTTCAGCCTTTACCCTCAACCATGCCCTTATGTGCCGGAGTGAATTCCTACCAATCAGGTAACTGGCCTTGTCCGAATGGCACAAAAAACTTATCATTAAATTAATATGCATTATTCATTTCTCCACGAATCTATAACCTATAGTAACCTAAGCTTAAGTACTGATAATTTATATACCCCGCCCTGGGTCTCGCTCTTAACAATCCTCTGTCCAAGCATTGGGAATATTCTCTTCAGTGTTAGGAAGCACTCCTCATCATCAAGTATGAAGGTTATTACGGAACCCACCGGTGCATCGCGAAAGTGTTGTATGGCTAATGTACTACCGTATGGGCAACCAATGTTCCGCAAATCAACTGTTAATTCACCAACCCTCACAATTGCCGGGGTTAACAGCAATACTTTAGGTTAGTGCGCTGTGCATTTTTTGCATAATTAGTGCTCGACTTACTGGGTAATAACCCTGAGGAGGATTTATAAGTATTGGAATAAGTAATTATAAGGTTCATGTCGGTGGGTAGGGACTTCATTAACCAAGTCATTATGGAGATCGAAAACTTAATCCTAAAGCCCCTCGAGGACATCGAGAGTAGCGCCGAGGGAATTCTCGAGGGATTGTCTGAGAGATTAAACATTGAGAAGCCCAGGGTAATAGCCACGGTGAACCCTGCAAATGAGTGCGTTGAGTATGTTGACAAGGATCAACAATGCCAGGTAATTACCGGTAGGTACTTCCCCGAGGAATCAATAATACTAATCAACTATAGGGTTGACATGAATGCACTACTACACCTATTCGCACACCACGTACACGCCCTAGAAATGGGTAGGGCTAAGTACGTGAGGGTTAGGAGACTTGAGGAGTTAAGACTACCCTGGGAATTGAGAACAACCGAGATAATCGCCATGTACAGAACGACACAATTAGTGCGCGTGCTCCAACCCAGGGATTGGCGTATATACAACGAGGAAATAAAACCTAGGATCAAGGAGGTTGATGAGAGACTCAATAGCGTGAGGTTTACAGTGAATTACCTGGAGCGCCAGGTAGAGCACGTATTAAATAGTAGGAGACTCACGTC
>DAJV01000050.1:0-152 GCA_002496475.1 Vulcanisaeta sp. UBA163
ACCAAACCGCGATTAAGGAATTCGGGGAAAGCCTAGTCTCCATCGATGACTCAAGCAACCTGGCACTAACGTAATCTTCGGTGATGGGCATAGGCAATGGTCCCTCAAGGACCTCCACATTCACGACTAAGTATCTAATTGTCCCTCAAAAA
>DAJV01000050.1:179-370 GCA_002496475.1 Vulcanisaeta sp. UBA163
AAAACCGCCTTAACGGCATTCACGCTTAACCAAGCCCTTCCAACCTCCACCGGCATGTTATATACTTTATTAATTTGCTAATGTTAGGGTAGTTCCTCAAATGCTAATGCCTTAATGAGACATTTCCTTTAATAGTTTAATAAAATGATCAATCCCTGAGTGATTATTCATGTGAATGCAGTACTTTATTT
>DAJV01000050.1:447-1061 GCA_002496475.1 Vulcanisaeta sp. UBA163
TTCCTTACTGGCGAACCTCGGCCTACCAAGGACCTCCCTGAAAAAGCTCAATAATTCATGTCCCTCCAGGAACTTAATTACGGCCCTCTCGGACTGCAGCGTTGCTACGTACTTAATGCCTGGGAATGAGGTAATCAATTCCCTAATTCCCCTGTTCAACACGCTTGTTCTTACGGCCTCCAGCTCCCGTTTCTCCACAAACTCATGCGCCAACCAGAAGGTTCGTGTCCCATGGGTTTCCTCGAAGAGCTTGTTGATGCTCACGACATTAATGCCCAGGTACTTGCTGAGTTCCTTCCTCAGTGATTTCCAGTCAATGTTCAGCCTGGTTATTACACCGTCGAAATCGAGGACAAGCGTGTAATTATTTTTGGTCATAGTATTCTCCATAGATTACCATCCCTCCCACTCATTAGTAATACGCCACTATCCATCTGCCTAATTAGGTAGTGATCGCTTGGAAACAGATCATACTGAGGTAGGTCCCAGGGTAATTCACCCCACATACCGAGCGCCAGGTAAACATATGCCAAATTATATCTTGGTTCCTGGTAAACCTTCGCCATCGAGAGACCCCAGAGTGGTGCAGTTGTGTGCCACTTGCCATCGACCTC
>DAJV01000050.1:1085-2798 GCA_002496475.1 Vulcanisaeta sp. UBA163
TCAGGATCAAGCGCAAGCACGGCCCTTACACCCACCTTATTAACCTCATCATAACTTATTGTCCTAGCCACCGAAGGTGTTCCCGTTATTCCCGATAACGATATGTGCTTAAATGGATACTCAATGCGTTCCCTGGAGTAAGACGTAATCAACTTACCCCTATACCACAGTGAGTCAAAGGCTAAGTCCCTACCTGGCAAGTACTCCTGAATTATGAAGTCCTCGATTGATGCCCGGCCCTGAAGCACGTTTAGCCTAACCCATAGTCTCGCCTCTTCGGGGTTATTAACTCTAAGACTAAGCCTACCACCTGCACCCCTCCTAGCCCTTATCCACAGTGGGCTTCCCAGTCTCGAAAATGCATCATCAATATCTTCCAAGGTCTTAATGACCACGGTCCTTGGTACTGGCACCCCTGCCATTGACATCTTACTAACTATCATGGCCTTATCGGGAGCTATGGACTCTGGATTCGGTAAGTAGGTCCTCACGTTAATGGAATCAAACAACCTCTTATTACTTGCTACTACGCTTGCCTCAACACTTGGGTGCGGGTGTATAAACTCAATGCCATGCCTCTTAATTATGTCCAGTAGAGTGTTTAGAAAGGTTGGGTCATCATGACGTGGCGTCCTGTACCTGGCATCAACGCTGGCGAAATGTATATAATATGGATTGTGGTCAGTACCCACGAGATATAGCCTCAAACCAATCTGGTTCTCCGCAAGCCTTAGGGCGTTAACGAAGTTTACACCACCAATGCCGCCAGCTCCCGTGATTAAAACCCTGGCGCTACGCATTTTCCCTCAGCCTCAAAATGCATAACGCTCACTTTTATACCTAACCACATAAAGGTTCCAGGGACCACCACCCCTATCCACAACGCTTAAGTATAGCAATGCCTCATCACCCCTCATCAGTAATGAGGGCGTGTCTGCACCAAGCACAGTCTCCCTATTAATAAATAACCTGGATAACTGTGTCGCGTCAATAAGTACGTACTTGAATGAATCACTAACGTTATATGGGGATTCCATGATGAAGGTAAGTATGTAGCCCCTATACGGCTTCTGTGAATAGTCATTAGATGCCGATAGTAGGTAATACGTATCGCCAAACCTGTACATGGAGGCATTATGCAAGCTATGCCAAGGACCTGGAACGCCAGACCCACTGACCAGGGGCTTAGCCATTATGAAGTTACCACTGATGGAGAACCTAAGTAGGTATAGACTCCTCGGGTACGGCAATATATTACTCACCACTAAGTCAATCATGGGCCCCCTCATATATACGTTACACCCAAGATCAACCTCAGTCGCATTACCAAAGACCTGAGGTGTTGCGATTATTGTCTCATCCCTAAAACCAGAGTCTGGGCCCCTTGAGACAGCGAGCCTAACCCTATTACCCCTCTTCCTATCCACGTAAACAAGGTAATACAAATCACCAAACCTAAACGGTGCCGCAGTCAATCCGTCACCAATCACAGTTCCAATTTCCCTAAACGAAAACCCATCAAGCGACCTATAAAAGACAATGGAGCAATCCCGAGGGCCGCTGCAAATAGACGCGTACAAGCCAATTGAACCATCAAAATCCCTAAAAACAGAACCCCAAACCGCGTAATTACCAACACCAACAAGCACAGGCCTAACCTCAACAATACTACCAAACGGAAACACAGACATAACAAATCAAACCAAGAAACAA
>DAJV01000050.1:2817-3470 GCA_002496475.1 Vulcanisaeta sp. UBA163
TACAAAGCGCTAAATCATTATGAGTGACGAATCTATTCCTTAAGAATGTTGACCTTATTGGGAAGAATGCGTGGGTTATTACTACGTGAGTTGGGACTTTAATACACGGTGCTTTACTCAGCTCGAGAATGCCATACCTGCCTCTTAACACTAATCCCAATCCCCAACCATCGATGACGGCCTTATACATGATGCAGTATTGACTAAGACCTACTTTACACAAGAGCCAGGAAAGCCACTTAATCCTGGCATAGTAAATGGGCGTCACGTTATCATGCACGTTCCTAACCATGGCATACATAATGAACTTAGCCCTAACCGGATAATATTTAATAAAGCCCGTGCTCCTCGTGGTTAACGATGCATAGTGAATGCCAGCCTCGACAGGTACATAATACGAGGAGTACCCAAGGTTCCACAGCCTAATGCCCAGCAATGCATCATCAGCGTATAAAAACGTCTCATTAATAAAGGGCCTACCATTAAAACCAGCAGCTTTAATGGCATCGATCCTAACGACCATGTAAGAACCATCAGCATAAGTGACTAAGTGCGGCTTATTAGAAGTGGTACAACTAGCTATATTGCGTCCGTTGCATACACCAATGCTAGTTAGCATATTATCAATAGCCCAACCAGCTGAATATATGGTC
>DAJV01000116.1:0-10525 GCA_002496475.1 Vulcanisaeta sp. UBA163
TTTTTTATCATCAAATTCCTCAAGCACCATGCCCATCACCTCTTAATCCACTCTCTAATCACATTCATTGTTAGGTACTTCAGGCCTAGGCTTGACTTAATGGTATCCCACTCATGGAGTATCCTAACTGCCTCATTGGCCACTTTAATCGCGTCCTCAACACCTGCGTCAGGTATAAATTCATTGGTCTTTCTATTGGCTATTACGGCCATTACGCCGCCGGCCCTTGCGCCATGTACATTGGCTATGGTGTATATAGTGGCTGCCTCCATTTCGAAGTTTAGGACGTTCATTGAGGATAGTGTATTTATCATATCCCTGGACCAAGGCGGTTGGTAATCCTTAAACCCAGGCCTGCCCTGCCCAATGTAGAAATCAGCCGTAGATGCTGTTAAACCCACGTGATACCTAGTGCCTAGTGACTCCGCGGCTGTTACTAGGGCTAGCACGACATCGTAACTGGCTATGGCTGGGTACTCGGGCATTGCATAGGCGTTGCTGGCTCCGTCAAATCTCACGGCGCCTGTGTTAATTATGACGTCACCAACCCTAATCCACTCGTGCAATGCCCCAGTCGTCCCAACCCTAATGAACGTGTGAGCGCCGAGGGTTAGTAACTCCTCGATTGCTATTGCCGCTGCCGGTCCTCCAATGCCTGTGGATACTGCCGATATTGGGGCACCCCTGTAGGTGCCTGTGTACGTTACGTACTCCCTATGCGTTGCCACAGCGTGGGCGTTGTCCCAGTACTTGGCTATCCTAGGTACCCTGTCTGGATCGCCTGGTGTTAGGACGTACGGTGCTATGTCGCCAAGACTAGCCATTAGGTGGTATACCTTTGCACCAACCGTTGGTCTAGCCGCAGACATTAATTAATGAATGGTGATAATCTTTAAAGAATTACCCATTCCATTGAAAGGGAGTGAGTAAGGAAGCATTATTTTGCTTTGGCGCTGATGGTATACGTGGTGTAATTGATAGGGACTTTAATGAGAGGTTAGTGGACGTGCTTACCGAGTCCACTATTTATTATTAGTCACGGTAGGTATAGCTTGAGGAGGCTCCTCATCGGTTATGATGTTAGGAGGAAGCCCAGGGATTACGTAGATATAGTTGCGAGTATTACCGCTAAGCATGGAAGAGATGCCTTGATTACGGATAGGCCACGCCCACTTCTGTGATTTGCCTAATTAATTCCCTGGGTTAATTATTTCTTTTATGTGGTT
Organism: Vulcanisaeta sp. UBA163; assembly: GCA_002496475.1. Taxonomy (GTDB): domain Archaea; phylum Thermoproteota; class Thermoprotei; order Thermoproteales; family Thermocladiaceae; genus Vulcanisaeta. The sequence continues at coordinate 1,227 of DAJV01000116.1, forward strand.
AAGGTTAATAATAGTACATTGCTACCTATCATATTGTGAGGATCTTCATTAAGTGGTGCGGTTTACCTTGGTGTATGTTCGCGGGTTCCTGGTTATTCGAGGACCTAGAGATTGTTAAGTACGTTAGGGATGCTACGCCGGTGGCACCGCCTGAATCAATTGTTGAGTTGGGGAATGTTAGTGGTGATGTTCTTCGGCAATTGCTGGGTAGGCTTAGGCAGTTGATTTCTCTTGCCAGCGTAGTTGCTTGGTCCAGGAGGGTTGGGCTTAGGGTCTTTGTCCACGGCTCTGCCATGCCTGAGCCAGTTAATGATTTTGTTAGGGCTGCCCTGGCTGGTGGTGCGGATGGCGTCTTAGTTGATGACTTCATTGGTATTAACAGCGACCTCATTGAGGTTGTGCATATTGGTCAGAGGATTGGTGATGGTTCCGTGAATTACATGGTCATAAGCCCCGATGGGCAGTATCAACAACCCGTTAGGGCCTATGGTGTGATCATTAAGGACGCCGTCGTTGATAGAGAATGGTTATTACGTATCAGGGATAGGCTTAGGTCAATTTATGGCAGTAAGGAATTCCTCGTGATGCTGGACAACTCATTACTTGGGAGGGAGGTTATTGAGGGGTTGCAGGACGTGGTTGATGGCGTGGTGATTACGGAAATACCGAGCATAGTCTCCCTGGACTTCGACGAACACGGGGCTCTCAACGTATTTAGATGCGTCAATTGCTACATTGATTATGAGAGTGAGGGTGAAATGAGAAAGTGCCCGAGGTGTAGTAATAGGTTGAGATCTGTTGTTAAGCGTTGGGATAAATTCACGGTTATTGAGCCTAGGGTGTTGAGACTCAAGGCGAGTGATGAAATTAAGTACATGAAATTAGACCCACCCAAAGTTATTAATTTCCAGTAGTGCTATTCATGAGTTAGTAGGATGATTAGGAGCGATAGGTTGGTGGTTGCCAAGTTCATGCTTGAGGATGAATTCATTGGTGAATTGGGTAATGATAGGTCTAGGATTCTTCTTTATGTGCATGAGGAGAAGCCCATGGAGCCGAGTTACGGACCGTCAGTGGATTCCCTTGACTTACCGAGGGAGTTAATAGATAGATTAAGGGGTGCCGGGATTGATAGGCTTTATGAGTTTCAATGGGACGCCTACCAAGCAATCACGGGGGGTAGTCACACGGTTATTATGGCTGGGACAGGCGTAGGCAAGACTGAGGCCTTTCTACTGCCGTTAATATCATTGATGAGTAAGGAGGGTGTTAAGGCAATGATCATGTATCCAACCAAGGCCCTGGCCAGGGACCAACTACTTAGGATACAGAGGTACCTTTCAGCGGTTAACGTATCGGTAATGCCATATGACGGGGATACACCCAGTGATGCCAGGTCCAGGGTTTATTCATCACCACCAGACATACTCATTACAAACCCCGACATGGTTAGTGAGGCCTTGACCCACGTGGGTAAGTTTAAGGACGTTCTTCGTGGATATAGGGTGATGGTACTTGATGATTTTCACGTCTATAACGGCGTCTTCGGCGCCCACGTCCATTACGTACTCAAGAGGGTGAGGAGGTTCATGAGGGACTGGCAGTTCATTGTTTCCACAGCCACCGTGGGTAACCCACTTGATTTTGCCAGGGATTTGCTTAGTGTAGAGGATTTGTCCCTGGTCAAGGGTCCAGAGGGTAGGAGGGGGTTAACTAGGCACGTGCTGGTTAGCCCGATAAGGAGGGGTAGGCTTGCGGAGGCCGCTGAGTTGGCTAGGACATGTGTTAGGAGGGGTATGAAGTGCCTTATGTTTGCGGATAGCCATAGGTTTGTGGAATTGATTAAGAGGTATGTCGATAGGGCTGGGTTTGGTGATAGGGTTAGGGTTCATAGGGCTGGTCTCACAATTGAGGAGAGACATGAGGTTGAGGACGGCTTCAAGGAGGACAAGTACTTAGTATTACTATCCACGCCTACCCTGGAGATGGGTATTGATGTTGGTGATATTGACGTCGCCGTCATGGCCACAATACCGCCCAGCTACTCAAAGTACCTACAGAGGAGTGGTAGGGTTGGCAGGAGGGGACAGAGGGCTTACGTGATTCAGGTCCTTGGTGATGATCCAATGAGTACGTACTACAGCTCCAATCCTCACGAGTTCTACTCAAGAAAACCCGAGGACCTGTATGTGGAGTGGAGGAATGATGAGATAGCGAGGAGGCATTGCCTTTTAATGGCTTACGAGAGACCCGTGAAGGCCGGTTCAGTGGATGTTTACTGCGAGGAGGTCCTTAGGCTACTTGTTAATGAGGGGCTTGTTAAGGCCAGGGGTAATTATTACGTGGTGACTGATAGGGGTCGCGAGGCTGCAAGGGTAATACATGGTATTAGGGGTATTGGTGATGTGATTAAAATAGTCAGTGATGATAAGAGGGTCGTGGGTTATAGGGAGTTGCCCATGGCATTGAGGGAACTCCATGATGGAGCCATTTATCTCCATGGCGGTAGGGTTTACGAGGTTCGCAGGCTTGACATGGGTAGTAGGACAGCTCACGTAAGGAGGTTATCGAGTGACTACGACTTTTACACAACAGCGCTCTATAACTCTGAGCCGAGGATTGATGAGGTACTTGAGGATGGTGTGATAAACTCCGTGCCGTATCAATATGTTAAGTTAACAATTAAGGAGGTGGTTCATGGATACATAGTTAAGAGGTTCAGTAGTGGCGAGGTCGTGGAGAAGAGGGATTTAGCGGAGCCACTTAGTTATGAATTCAAGACAAAGGGTGTCGTGATTTATGCACCAAGCATAACCTTTAGTCCATTCGAGAATATAGACGTTGTTGAGAAGGGTAGGGCTTATCATGCTACTGAGCACATAATCATTATGGTTGGCGAGAATGTAATTGGAGCAGGGCCCACAGACTTAGGCGGTATTTCATACCCAACAGGGCACATAATAATCTATGACTCATACCCTGGCGGTTCAGGCACGGCTAAGATGCTCCTCAAGAGGATTAATGATATCCTAAGGATATCACTTGGCGTATTAACGCATTGTACATGTACTGACGGTTGTCCAAAGTGCGTCTATTCACCTTACTGCGGTAATGATAATCATTACCTGTCAAGGAGGAATGCAATAAGGGTTATTGATGCTATGATTAAGGGTGCGAAATCGGGAATTACCGAGTTACCTACTGGAGGTTCCTATGATTAGTGTTGATCATTGTTAATTTCCTGGATATACTGAGGAATATTGGCATGAGTATTATTAATGGCACTATGTATGTTATTACCCTAAACCAAATATCATAAGCTAAGTAATAATTACTCAGCCTAAGACTACTCAATATGTATAGGTTAGCAAGTTCTCCAATACCGGCTGACCCAGGTAGTACTGATATGTACGTAAGTATTGTGTATGAGGATGAAATTAGAACACCGGTAATTATACTTATGTGGACACCGAAGGCATAGAATATCAGCATCACATTAAGCCCCGATAATAACCACTGGATGATTGACACTAGAAAAAGTACGAAGTAATCTACCAGTGAGAGTTTAAGTCCGTAAATCTCACTCTCATTCATTAATATGAAGTTCCTTATAATTTTTATACGTGAATTAATAAACCTAAACATATATTCAATGTACTTACCTAACCTTGCACTTACTATTGTTATAAATAATATGGCATATGCCATAAGTAGTATTAACGCCATTATAAGCGCTATGTAGGGTATTATCACTAGGCTGAATAGGTAAAGTATGAGTACGAGGGACGTTAATGTTATTGTATCAATCGTATAACGAAAGGTAATACCCTCAGTAGCCCTAGTCGTAGGCAATCCCTTAAATGTTAAGTAGGCTATCGATACTGCCTCACCACCTATGTAAAACCCAGGCACAAGCAATGAAGCAAATGTTTGAGCAGCAACTACCTTAATTAATTCCATAGGTCTTATTTTATAACCCATGCCTCTGTTAAAAATTATACTAAGCCTAATGCCAATAAGTGATAATTGAGTTATGTATATGAGTTCAGAGAGTACTAGGTATAGTGGGTGCTTCGGTGCTTCATACCTAGCGCCCGCTAATCCTGACCTTATTAGAATGATTATTGTTGCTATTATTACGGCTATGGAGATGGCTATGAATATGGCGTCCCTACGCCAATCTTCACCACTAACATAATTACGCCTGCTCAATTTAAATTTGGCTAATTACTTACCGTTTTTAAGGACTTTCGCACAAGAACCCAGTCCTTAATGCAATTCCTAACCGTATATTCAAGGCTCTACCGCACCACATTAAAACATCCAATGAACATTAATAGGTACATCACTATCTACGATTTATTAACGCAATCAACAAAGTCAGGGAAAACGGTACCCACAACCTCATAAACCATCTTTGTTCTCTCCTGAGATCAATACTCCTTATGAGTTCAATCCAGGGTAATTACCATAAATTAGGAGTTTAATGAATTCCTCATCCTAACACTAAGTTTAGTTTATTCACTTTTTGATTATATCTAATTCTTCTCAAGATATGATACGCACATTGAGTTATAAGTCAAAGTAAGTCCTCGATATTGAGTAATAATATTATATTAAAAATTGAAATTAAATATTCACTTATGTAAATTTAACTCCATCAGCCCTTGTAAGTATGCCATTATATAGGAAGGCTATTTGCCTAAGTGCGGCATAGTAATCAAACTCATTTAATGCTGAGACTCCATCAATAGGCACAACTACGTTATACCAATTAAGCGCAGCGCTACCAGCCGTGTGCAGCACACAAATGTTGGCCACAGTACCGACTATGACGAGGTTCATTGCGTGAACTACATGCCTGAGTACATAATCAAGGTCTGTACCGAAGAATGCATCATACCTATGCTTCCTGATCACAATATCATCAAGTAATGGCTTAAGTTCATCCACGATCTCCGCGCCCCAGGTATTCATGACGCAATGCTCGCCCCAGATCCTAAACTCCGGGTCATTCTTGAAGTGCCAGTCTTGGGTGTATATAACTGGTACATTGGCTTCCCGGGCCTTAGCCAGTACTTTCCTTATTGATGGTATTGTGGACTGCGCAGTGGGTACGTACAACTTTCCATTAGGTCTTACGAAGTCGTTTTGCATATCGACTACTATAACGGCAGCACTCGAGGCATCCAGGGCAACCTCCTCCTTAACCTCCATTTCAGGTATCTTCACGCTACCAGTTATCCTCGACATTAAGTAGGATCTAGATAAAGGACTTAAATTTTTGAGGTGGCAAATCTTACCGTTTTAATTAATGGGTTTAAATCATCCTTTGGACCTTAAGCATGAATTGCTTAATCTTTGACATAACGTTCTCAACGTGCCAGACAGGATTCACGAAAACCATCAACCAACCCTTAGGGCCCATCTCGAAGAAGGCTATTTTAAAGTTCGAGTAACGGATTATGAGATATTGATATGAGCCGAGGAGGTCATCATTGATTTTAGCGGTATGATCGGCAAACTCTATGAGAGAAAGAAGGTTTTTGAGGGATTTAACGGTGAGGGTGTTTGGGATGTGATAAATAAGTGGGATGCCGTTTGAGTCAATAATAGCGGCGCCAATAATTACTTCGCCGTCTATCAACTCGCTAAGCATTATCCGCTTGAGTTCGGTTTGAAGCGTCTTTTCAACGACCTTTTTATCGGGAGAAACATAAATTACCAAACTAATCCCCAGAAATTATTAAATGCAGCTCTTTATAAGCCTTATCGCTTCAATTTATGTACTATAGAGAGTACGTATAGATAAATAGCTAAATTTATGTTCCTAGGTTAGAGGTACTACGACTTACCGGCCCTACCAAGCATTTCATGAGCCCTTGCCAATTCATCCTTAGCCAATGCAAGGACTAGGTTAACTTCACCAGCGAGGACGGCCGCAGCCACAACCTCAGCAAACTTAAGGGCGTTAGAGCCAGGTGGGTTTCCGGAACCATAAATACCGAGCAATCGAAGCAGTTCCTTCTGCGTGGGTAGACCCGTGCCGCCGCCCACGGTGCCGACCTCGAGGCTTGGTAATGTGACTGATACGTAGAGGCCTCCATTATCGAGGGGCTCCATCCAGGTAATACCCATGCTGGACTCAACGACTTGAGCGACGTCTTGCCCAGTGGCTATGAAAATGGCAGTAACTATGTTGGCGAAGTGCGCATTGAAACCATAGGAATGAGCCAGCGCCGAGCCGAGTAGGTTCTTTCTATTATTGACCTCTGCAACGTCCTCTGCCGTGACGCCCCACTTCTCGAGGGTGTTCCTCGGTATTACGACCTCGCTAATCACTGTCTTGCCCCTACCAAGTAGGAAGTTTACGGCATTCGCCTTCTTATCAACACACATGTTACCACTGAGCGCCACCAATCGCGCCCTTGGGAAGTTACTGAGTATGTACTTAACGGCCTTGTCTGTAGCTATAGTCACCATGTTCATGCCCATGGCGTCGCCAGTAATGAACTTAAACCTAAGCCACACATTATTACCAATAATGAATGGTTGAATATTCAATAACCTTGCGTGCTTACTTGTTGATTCAGCTACACTCTTTATTTCATTAAAGTTATCATTAACCCAATTAATTAGTTCAACAGCGTCAATTACACTTGGTACTGCTATGACGGGGGCCCTAGCCATGCCATCATTAATAACCTTGCTCCTTGCACCACCGGCCTCAGTGACTATCTTGGCGCCCCTATTCACGGAAGCAACGAGGGCACCCTCAGTAGTGGCCAGTGGTATGTAGTAAAGCCCATCGGCGTAATCGCCAATTACTCGCAGAGGCCCGGCAATGCCTATTGGCACTTGCACTGCGCCTATTGTGTTCTCTATGTTTCTTCCGACTACGGTATTGAAGTCAATGACTGTCTTACCAACATTGTCAAGTCGAGCGCCAATTCTTCTCTCGAGGTATGCTCTCCTAACCTCAGTGGCCCTGTTGGAGTCACCAAGGAACCTATCCAGCTCATGAAGTTTTAACTCACCCTTATCTATTTTTGCGAATATATCCTCAAGGCTTACCTCCTCAACCATTAAATGACTATATTCAGGGAATATTTAAAAACTTCACATTTATGGCAACTGCTGGTGTTTAATACGTCAGAAGTATACGTCGTAGCTCACTCCCTGGTGCCGGGTAGTAGACATTACGAGAAGGGACTCAAGGAACTATTCGCCGAGGCATTCCTGAAGGTCCTCGACCAAGTAGGCAATGCAAACCTAGGCGCAATATACGTGGCAAATGCCTTCTCAGAAGTGCTCCAGGACCAGGGTGTATTGGGCGCATTCCTATCAGACTACGTGGGCATGAGAAGAATACCAGCCATTAGGATCGAGAGTGGTGATGGATCAAGTGGAGTGGCAATACTGGAGGCATACAACACCGTCCGGGCGGGTATTTATGACTGTGTGGCCGTGGTCGGTGTCGAGAAGATGCACGATGTCGTAAACATCAAGCTAAACAAGGCGCTGGCGACAATTACGGATTATGAATACGAGGGATTCTTTGGAGTGACACCGGCGGCCCAAGCAGCCATGGCAATGAGAGAGTACATGCTTAAGTATGGTTATGATTACGAGGATCTCGCTACATGGCCCATAAAAATGCACGAGAGAGGCAGCAAAAACCCGCTTGCCTACATGAAGAAGCAAGCATCGCTTAAGGATGTACTTGAGTCGGAGGTCGTTGCCGACCCGTTAAGGTTGTATGACGTTGCGCCGGCCGTGGATGGATCAGCCGCGGTAATACTCTGTAATAAACCCGTGAAAAGTGACGCCGCAATAAGAATTGATGGCATTGGCATTGGTGCATACGGAACATACACAGGGCAGAGGGACTCACTCACGGAATTACTCTCAGTCAGGGATGCCACAAACATGGCCCTTAGGACGGCCCACGTATCAATAGGTGACATAAGGATTGCCGAAGTCCACGATACGTATAGCATACTGGGTATGTTGTCGTTGGAGTCCATGGGGCTTGTGAGGCCTGGTGAGACACCGAGGTTATTATCCACAGGCGCACTGGATGCTGGTAATAAATTAGTTGTTAATGCAAGCGGTGGGCTTAAGTCCATGGGATTCCCAGGAGGTGCCTCCGGAATGTATGAGTTGGCCTTAATGGTTATGGAACTAATGAACATTAAGCCCTTTGAATCACTTGGCAAGGCTGAGTTGGGTGTTGTTCAGGACATGGCTGGCTTCGACTTGGTATCAACGTCAGTAGTGCTCAGGAGGGTGAGCTGACATGGTTGACCAGAGACTATCCGTACCAAGGTACTGGAGGAGGATGCCACAGTACTACAGGCTTGAGGGCGTCCAATGCATTAAATGCGGCCGTGTATACTTCCCGCCAAGGGCAGTGTGTGAGTGCGGTTCGAGGGAGTTTAAGCCGTATCCACTACCGAGCACTGGCAAGCTCATTAACTTCACGGTGCTTTACTCAGTGCCTGCGGAGTTTGAGAAGATGAAACCCCTGATCATGGGTATGGTGGATCTCGGTGGTGTTAAGGTTATTGGGCAAATAGTGGATTGTATGGACCCTGAAAAACTGAGCCCCGGTATCGATGTTGAGGTTGTTTTTAGGATGGTGAAGATGGACAGCACCTATGGATTGATTAATTACGGCTATAAATTCAGGCCGATTAATAATTGTTGATCCTATTCTTCAATATTAAAACCCTAACCGTAAAGGACCTCCTCAGCCAATCACATGATTCGCCACTGCCATTACTTAAACAAAGCATGTACGCCCTGGCAATGAATGCTAGGTCAGCGAGGAATGCAGCGGTTACATAGTCCTGGACCCTCAATGCACGGGCAAGGTTATTAACTATGATTAAGTAGGCGTCCTTGGGGTTTGATAAATCCTCGTTAATATTCGCCAGGTAATCCTTACCCACAGTTACTTCGCCCCTGGAGTACCTAACGTATTGAAAGTATGATAATGCAGCGGACAGGGTATTCCCAGGGTCTATGCCATTAACAACAGTTAAATAGGGCCTGGCCTCATCACCGCACTGTGCCAATTCCAGCACTATGTCATCCCTACTGCCATTACTAACCAAGGTCCACAGGAACTCCTCCATGGCCCTAATTATCCTCCTACTACAGCCATCATTCCTCGCTTGACTCCTGCTTTCCCGCATACTCATTAAACCACTTCTTTAACTCATCAATTCCAGGCTCTATAAGTGTTAATCCCCTACTGGGTTCTATCTCAAACTTCATGGCCTTCCTATAATGAT
>DAJV01000116.1:10639-25178 GCA_002496475.1 Vulcanisaeta sp. UBA163
GTCATAATAACCGTGACATTACTCCTATACAGCCTCTGTCTCAGGCGGTACGTAATGAGCCTAGCCATGGCTGGTGCGTGGCTCCACATTGGGGCTAGGGAGTCAATGATGACTAATACATCCTTTGCGACCCTGCCCTCTTCCGTAATGCCGAGAACCTCATAGGCCTTCTCAATACTTGCCATAACAACCTCCATGCTCAGCGGCGACTTAGCCTTAGCTTTGCCCTCCTCGCTTGCCCTTAGGAGTTCACGGTATTCCCTGGCGAGGCCGAACAAGTCTATAACGACTAGGTTGGTCTTCACGTCCTTGACCCTGCCGGTCAGGACGTCAGCTAGGCTAACTGCATCAGTCAAGTCAATGTTAAATTGCTTAGCCTGCCTAACAACATCGTAGAACCTGGTCTCCGTGCTCACGTAAACCACCGGCATGGCATCCACGTTAGCCCCAGCGGCCTGGATTGTGAGGATGCTCTTACCAACACCAGGCTCTCCAGTGATGAGCAGCCAATTACCCCTGGGCACACCGCCAAGCAATGCATAATCAAGCCAATCAATCCCAAGGCTAATCCTCCTTATTGTACTGGACATCTGGGAAATAATACAATATAATGTTAAAAATCATTTTAGGCTAATAACGCGTATTATACTTTCAATTGTTTTATGTCGGGGAAATCATCCTCAAAGTACTCATGCTCACCCTTAACACCCTTATTTCTCTTTTCACGTTCAATACCCCTAAGCTCAACACGCCTAATCTTACCGCTAATTGTCTTGGGTAGTTCGGGTACGAACTCAATCGCCCTTGGTCTCTTGTATGGAGCTATGTTAAGCCTAGTGAACTTAAAGATATCATGGGCTAAATCCTTACTTGGTGCATAACCAGGTTTAAGGACTATGTAGGCCTTTGGTATGAAGCCCCTTATTGGGTCGGGACTGGGCACCACAGCAGCCTCAGCAACTGCTGGGTGTTTTAATAAGTCGCTCTCAAGTTCGAATGGGCTAATCCTATAGTCGCTTGACTTAAAGACATCATCCGCACGACCAACGAAGTATAAATAGCCCTCCTCATCCATGAACGCCACATCACCCGTGAAGTATAGGCCGAGCCTAAACACCTCCTTATTCTTATTTTCATCATCATAACCAATCATTAGGCCGATGGGTCTTGGGCCGGTCTTAACTGTTATGTGCCCATCTTTATTAACACTAACTGGGTTTCCATCCTCATCGACAAGGACTATGTCATAGCCAGGGGCTGGCTTACCCATGGAGCCAGGCTTGATCTTCATACCTGGGAAGTTACCAACCATGAGTGTGGTCTCCGTCTGACCATACCCATCACGTATGTACTTACCCGTAGCCTTATATACTCGTTCAATGACCTCGGGATTGAGGGGTTCACCTGCGCTTACGAAGCTCTTAATCTTCTCAAGGTTATACTTAGTCAAGTCCTCTAGTATTATCATACGCCAGACGGTTGGTGGTGCACATAGTGTGTCGACACCGTAATTCTCAAGAATCCTTAAATGATTAGCTGAGCTGAACCTGCCACTATAGTCATAAACAACTGTGGTTGCGCCAGCGTTGAATGCGGCGAAGAATGTTGACCAAGCCCACTTGGCCCAGCCTGGACTTGATATGTTCATGTGTTTATAACCTGGCTTAGCACCAATCCAGTACATGGTCGTTAAATGACCAATTGGATAGCTTGACTGTGTGTGCATTACCATTTTAGGCTTGGCAGTGGTACCAGACGTGAAGTAAACCAGGAGTAAATCACTTGACTTAGTCCTAACTCCCTGGAAGTTCTCGGACCTACCGCTAGTCAATTCGTAGTAATCAAACCATTCAGGGCCTGGCTTACCAAGTGTTACGAAGTACTTAACACCAAGCTTCTCGAGATTACCCCTAATCTGGTCAACCCTATTGGTGACCTCTGGGTCTGCAATAATGGCCTTGAAATGGGCCCTTGAAGCCCTGTCCTCAATGTCAGGCGGTATTAATAGGGTGGTTGCCGGCGAGATTACTGCGCCAATCTTCATGAGGGCTAGGAATGATTCAAACAATTCAGGTCTGTTGTTAAGCATTACCATGACCACATCGCCACGGCCAATACCCAGGTCTGAAAGGGCATTGGCTAGTTTATTGGAACGAGCCCTAAGCTCGTGGTAGCTGAAGATCCTTGAATCACCCGACCTAAATAATTCATCATTTATATAAATGAGGGCTGGGTTGGTGGTTGTCTCCGCCAGGTACTTATCGAAGTAGTCCAAGGCCCAGTTAAACTCCCCAGGCGGTGGCCACCTGAAGTTTTTCTTAGCCTCCTCATAATTACTTGAGTTTAGTAGTAGGTCTCTTTGTCTCAGGAATTCATTAAATGTAGAGCTGTTCATGTTTTCACAGTGCATTATATTAATTAATAGTTTTATAAATTTTACCCTGATAATATATTTTAAAGTTCTATAACGGATATATGTAAATATATTACAACATTTAAAATAAGTTTTACCATGATTGTTTTCAGTATGGTCTCTGCGGCACAGACGACCCTAAATACCCTGTTCTGGGCAGCCGCTGTCATGTCCCTTGTAATAAACCTCGTGAAAATTTGCATAGGTAAGAATAAACTCGGAACCTCGGTATCGTACCTCTTTCGGGCACCTTAATGGGGGCTATGACTATGGTCTTCATGAAAATGGAGACGGCATATTCGACATGACTGTGACGGTAGTATTCGTATTACCACTATGGATATTAGGCACCGGTCTAGTAATAGGTGGGAGCCTAACGGCCATGAATCACGTCCTTGGTTTACTGGCCCTGTCTTTAATGTAAATAATTGTAGAGCTCATTATGGTAAATGCTGTAATGGCATCACTTGCCACAGGACTACTGCCAAATAATAACCATAATACTTGCGGTAGTAAACTACCTAAACAACCCGGTTATAGGCAGATGGTTAGCGTAATACATATTATTGATTATTTCGTTATCTTCGTATCAACCTTTACGGGTGTAATCAGCATTAACCTGCCGTGATAAACAACATGAATCTCCATGTTTAATATGACCGCTGTTTCCAACCTTTTTCATAAATGTAAGGCAGTCATGGAATGGTTATGCCTGCAGTCATCCTCATCCCTTCCTAAATCCTAGTTATCCATATAATCAACTCATCATTACAAGGTTATAGATCAGAGGGTTTAAATCTGAATACCGATTAACGAGGCCATCACTATGCCCGTGATCACTGCAGTAAAGCCGAGTATTGATTTCTTGTTCAGTTTCTCCTTAAGCCTAACTATGGCAAGCGCCTCCGTTATTACTGGCGACAACGCGGTTATTAACGTTGGTACTGCAATACCTGCGTAATCAACAGACAATACATAAAGGGGCCCGCCAATGCCGTAGCTTATCAAACCAGCCAGGAAAACTTTACCGCTGAGTTTGATCCTTGTTCCCTCAAGGGCGATCTTAAGTAGTAATGCGCCAATCATTAAGGTAATGCCTCTGATGAATATAATGCCCCATGGATTCGTATAGTCATAGGCGCGGTAGAGGGCTAGGAAGGAGATGGCGTAAAGTATGGCTGAGAGTAGCGCCATGGAGTATCCATAGAGGGTGCCCCTGCCCGAACCCATTATCATGTAGAGTCCCAGCATGATTAGTAACGCGGGCCATGTGTAGGTTAAATACGACGGTTTGACAATAAGTAGGATTATCGGCAGTATGACTACGTAGGCATACGATATCACGTTAGCAATGCCCACATCGGCGTACCTAAGTGAGACTAGGAATACGTAGGTGCCGAACACTGGCCCCAGTACTGCGAATAGGGCGCAATACAGCCAGGCATTACTATTCAGCGGCGGGTTTAGTAGTATGAATGGTATTGCCAGTACGAAGGCGCCGAGGGAATTGGAGACTAGGTCATCCAAGGCGCTCCTGGTGGCGCCAACCCTGTAGAGTATTGGCGACACTGCCCAGGCAAAGGACGCAGTAATTGCCAAGATTATACCAACTACGTATGTAAGCATATCATTCCATTCGGCATAGAGTTTTGGGGGTTATAAACTAAATGCCCAGCGGCTTAATCAATAGGTAAAGCATTAAAGGTAAATGCCGTTATTAGTGGCTGATGAATAGAAAAATAATTCTGATTATTGGAATAGTATTAATAATAATTGGCATAATAATGATCTTAGCATCACTAGTTAATAGGCAAGTTATTGTGGAAATACCAGTAAACTCCTCCTCACCATCATACCTACTACTCAGTAATTGGAGAAACCTGAGTATCTACATATCCACGGGATACCCAATACCAAAGCCAGTGCTTAATGGTGAATCCTCGAAACCCCCATCAATCCTGCAAATACTGTATGGTCAATACGGCCTGCTCGGCATCAACATAACCATTACCAACATAGGTAGCGTGAGGGCCGCCTACCTGGCGTTGAATAATACAGTGATCATAGATGGGGGCAACGGTGTATTATCAATATTCATACCACCAAACTACACATCAATTGTAGTAATGGGTAGGTCAAACACGACATTGACCATTAGGATATTCATACCAGCCACATATGGTTACCGGGTTGTCAACAACACGTACATAGCAATAACGAGACCCCTTCAAGCCAGTCTGTATTCCAACGGCGCCATCGTGGTTGAGGATGTGGATGGCTGGACGGTATTGAATGCGCAGGGTAATAACACGTACGTAGTGCTGAACCTAGGTGGTGATAATGCCATACCAATCAATGAGCTAATGAAGATTAATAACCATGAGGTGAGCAATTGGTTGGGGCAAACCACAAAGCCGGAACTAAGCGGTGCACTACTCACTGAGTACTACCTAAGTCTCCTCTTTATCATGGATAGTCAGAACCCAGTAACCGGCGAATTCGCCGCATCACCAGAACCGATCTACCTCCATACCTGGGTTAGGGATTCTGCATTCGCAGCAATGGCGCTACAGTCAGCTGGTTATTATGAACCCGCAATGAGGTACTGGCTATGGATGTGCAGTGCGCAGAACACCAACGGGACCTGGTACACTAGGTATAATTTCTGGACGGGGACCCCGGATGAGAGCTTCGGTATTCCCGAGTACGACAGCATTGGCCTATTCCAAATAGGCACCTGGCATTTCTACGAATACACCCACAACAAGACATTCCTTATGGAGGTCCTTCCATGCATCAACAAGTCATTGATTTGGGAATCGGAGGTCATTAACGAGAATGGTTTAATACCCCAGGACCTAAGCATATGGGAGAGCAACTACGCCTATAATTTCTGGACCCAGGCAATAGATTACCTTGGCCTATACGCCTCAGCCCAAATATACGGAGTACTTGGACTAAACGATACCTGGATCCTGAGGATGGCCAATGAACTAAACTCATCAATACAGCACTACTTTTTCTCAAGGGGTTTCTACTCACAGGCCTTGATGAGCACCGTGGTGTACACGGCCAATGGCTCGCAGACGACGTATATACCTAACGGAATACCCGACGCCTCAGTAATACTACCAATAGCCATGGGGTTAATAAACCCGCGTAGTAGCAGGGCATTGAGTACGATTAACAAGGTAGTGCATGCCTTAATGGTTAATGGTGGGTTAGCCAGGTTCCCAGGTGATGATTATCACTATGACTCGAGCCTATACGACAGTACGGCGCCGGACCCACCGTGGGTAATAACCACGTTGTTCCTCGCCATGTACTACGAGGATGTGGGTAACTACACAGGCGCAGTTGAGTTAATGGCTTGGTGCATTGAGCATTCGCAACATGGTTTATTGCCTGAGGCCATTGATCCAAGGCTTGGTCATCCATTACAGACAACATCTCCATTAACCTGGTCCGCGGCGATGTATGTAATTACAGCCCTCAACTATAGGCCGCCCCAGAGGCCTGTGATCATGATTATTGCATTGATCATAATGGTGGTGTTGATCCTGGCAATATTAATGTACGTAGTTTATGGCATTAGAAGGCCTAGATGAGTCTCATGGTCTCCCCATTATTCATGAATACGGTTGGTATCTTTAACTGAAGCTCCAGGGTCAGCGCCAGGTTCATTATCTTGGAGGGTTCGCCGTGAACTAGCATTACCCTATGCGGCTTGGGCTCCATGTTCCTTACGTAATTAAGCAACTGCCTCCTATCACTATGCCCGGAGAACCCGGGTATTGAATCAATCCTCATTTTGACGTCAAGGGTAACCTTATCCGAGTAATACCTAACCGTCAATTTCCTCTCACCCTGCTGGATCTTCCTACCAATGGTGTTCTCGGCTTGGTATGAGACAAATAACAACAAGTTTCTTTCGTCCTCGGCCGCGTGAACGAAGTAATCCATTATTGGGCCTCCATTGAGCATGCCGTGCGGTGCCAGTATTACGGCTGGTGGTCCCTGGAGTATATCCATGACCTGCACCTTGCGCTTCTCAGGGTCCCTGGCTCTCTCAATGGGTTTAACGTACTCACTGAGGAATGGGTTCACGCCATCATATATCAATTCCCTAAGGGTTCTGTTCAGGTAGTCGGGGAACATTAGGTGTACGTTAAGGGTCTCGAGGACCATGCCATCAACGTAAATAGGCACCTTCGGCAACTGCTTATTGTTAATGGCTTCATTAAGCACCAGGAGTATTTCCTGGGCCCTACCCGTACTGAAAACCGGTATTAACACCTTACCATCATGTTCAACCGTATGCCCAACAAGTTCCACGAGCTTCTGCTCGCTCTCCTGCCTCGGCGGTTGAATATCCTCCTTACCACCATACGTGCTCTCCATGATCAGTAACTCGGCTCTCTTAAACTTATTGTGGGCTGAATTCAATAGTCTCGTTGGCCCATACTTCATATCACCCGTGTAAATAATGTTGTATAGTCCGTTACCAATGTGTAGGTGAACCACGGCTGAGCCAACCTCATGGCCAGCATCAAAGAGCATAAGCTTTGTATCCGGCGAAATATCCGTCGGATGGTCCGCGTAATTAAGGGTTATTGTGTGGTAAAGGGCCTGGGCGAGGTCCTGCCTACTGTACGGCGGTACCCTACCCTCAGACTCCGCCTGTTCAATGTAGTCGGTCAGTAATACCTCCATTAGGTACTTGGTTGGTTCTGTCATGTATACAGGGCCCTTATAACCATACTTGAACAGGTACGGGACGTAACCAATGTGGTCCATGTGTGCATGGGTGATGACTATGGCGTCCAGGGCATCTAGGTCGAGGTCATCGATTAATGGGGCCTCATCGCCTGAACTCGATGGTTTAACACCGCAGTCAAGCAGTATTGAGCTTTCCTTGGTTCTAACGAGTATGGCGCTCCTACCAACCTCCATTTGGGCACCGAGTCCGGTCACCGTTATCCTGGCATCCCTGTAAATGGGCTCCCTATGAATCCTCATGCCCAGTCTCTTAAGAAACTCGAGCCTGTCCTTAGCCGTGGCCAACTGTATCTGCTTAACTGCGTCAATGTCAGACCTAGGCAGCCCAGCGCCCATCTCTAGGGCTGTGGCTATTATCCAGGGCTTCCAACCGGTCTCAGCCAATATCTCCTTCTCCAACTTACTCCTTTCCCTAACGGGCTTCTTGAGGTACACGTACACCTCACCGGTTGGTTCATCAATTACAATGTCATCAATTACGTTGGAACCAACACTCTTTGTAACCATGTCTGTGATTATCCTCTTCAACTTATCAGCCTCCCTGATCCTAACCTTCGGGTCGCCCCTAATGATTATGTACTTCTTCAACTCCTTGGCAAGGGTCTTAATGTACTCACTATGCTCCATGACGTACCTTGGGTTCATTACGTAGATAATAACGTTGGGTCCCTCAAAATCAACCCTGGAGAACTTAGTCTCTGAAGGAAGAATCTCCATAATCTTCTTCTCCATTTCATCCTTTAAGGAGGGCATATTAAAAACCTCAAAAACCAAGGAACGAGTGCCGCAGGCACTTAAAAAATTATCTCTAGGCAGTAATGAGGAATAACAAGTGAGTGGTTCTAAAAACCGATAACGAAAACATAATAAGACAGCGAACAGAGGTTAAGGCATGCCGAGGGAGGAATACATAAGGTACAGGGCGAGCGATGGAAGTGAATTAACGACCTTCCAAGTAACCCGGACACGCCGTACAGATCGGCCGTAATTGTGATACATGAGATATTTGGAATAACCAAGTTCATTATGAACGTCGCAAGGCGGCTAGCTGGTCTAGGCTACCTGGCTGTGGCGCCAAACCTATACTCAAGGAAGGCCGACCTATTCACCGAGCAGAACATTGCTGGAGTAATGAGGAGGTTCTGGTCACTACCACTGGAGAGGAGAGCAGACCCGAAGGCAATCAATGAGTTAATGAGCACACTATCACCAACCGAGAAGGAGATAGTCCGGGAATTGGTCATCAATAGGGAGGCGACCGAGGAAAGGATGGTGAGAGACATAGTGGGCACGTACAATTACGTGAAGTCAACACACAATGTCGAGAGAATGGGAATAATAGGCTATTGCATGGGAGGAGGCTTGTCCTTTGAGGCATCGACTAGGATTCCCTTCAATGCATCAGTTATTTACTACGGCAGGAATCCCAAGAACATAAACGACATGGCTAAGATAAAGGGGGCAATACTCGCCATATACGCGAGCGAGGACCCACTAATAAATCTAGGGAATACTAGACCTAATAAGGGCCGTGCTTACTTACAAGCCGTGGTTCGAGATGGCCTTCTACCCAGGCACGTACCATGCCTTCGCCATAGAGGGCGGGCCCGTGTACAACGAGGTAGCCGCTAAGGACGCCTGGGAAAAGACAGCAACCTTCTTCAAGAAGTACCTGGTGTGATGGTCATGAGTGATGATGAGAGACATGAATCCACCGGCAGTGTAATAATGGACTTCTCCTAACATGGGTGGAAATACTGGAACAGAAGGAGAAGGGAAAAGGATCCAGGAATGAGAATGCTAATAATGGGTAGTAACTATTACGTGATGATTCAAGACTAACCAAAAGCTTAAAACTTTAAATTCAATGAAAAACCACAAAATGACAGCAGTTACCGGGGCCGTAGTCTAGCCTGGCTAGGATACGTGGGTTCGACCACGCCTGAGGCTCGGCTTGGGTAGCCACCGCAGGCTACAGGTAAAAGGGCCTGCGGGCTCGCGAACCCGAGTGATCCCGGGTTCAAATCCCGGCGGCCCCACCAGGTAAATAATTCCTACTTATCACTAAAGGGTAAGTAGAGTCTCAACCTTCCTCAACTGCCTAGTAACTGGGTCAACCTCAAGCTTAAGCCCCTCAAGTGAATACGTCCCAAGAACCTCGGCATCACTCTCCTGGGCAAAGACAATTATTGTCGTGGCCCTTTCACCCGCGTACTCAATGACGGCCTCACCAACACCTCCCTCAATGATCCTACCCTCTATGGTCCTAAACCTAACCCTGGCCATTGGCTCGATACCAAGTTCCCTAAGCCTTGATGCCTTAACCCACGTGTATGTGCTACCGGTATCTACGACTGGGTTTAGGTCGACACACCTGGTTGGTTCCCTGGGGTTGCAGATCCTCACTCTGGCAATGGTATTACCCATCACTGATTAGTATGGTTGGGAAGTTAATAAGGTTAGTAGGGCGTTTAAGCCCGTAGTACCATTAGCAGCGCCTCAGTGGGCTTGAGCCTCTTCTCAATGGGGTCAGGCGCTAGGCCGAGCTGTTCCAGGGTTACAGAGCCCAGTAGGTAAATACCCTCGTCGCCAAAGGCCACGGGCGTTGCCGAGGCCCTAAAGCCCTCAACCTCAATACCAACCTCGCCCAGGACACTCTCAATAACCCCACCATCGGCGAGCCTCAACCTAGCAACCCTAATGGGCTTGACACCAAATTCCTCAAGAACCCTGCCCGGTATTACCGTGTACGTGGAGCCAGTATCCACAAGTAGATCCACGGTGATTGACCTGGTGGGCTCAGTAACATTCCAAACCACAGCCCTAACACTAAATACGCCCATGAATCACCACAGGAATGAATTATTCCTCCCTTTAAAATACCTTAGGACTTAAATGCCGTGCCTATTAACGGCTCCACTGGGCAGTACTTATCGCCAGCCTTGACTATCCAAGACGAATCAAGCAACTGCCTAAGGTACTCACTAACCCTCGAATCACCAAACTCAGCACCAAACCCAGTCTCAACCGCTGATTTAAGGATGAAGGGTGTGCCTCACGCGTCACACATAACCATCCTCGGACAACCTATTCACAAGCCAAGCCCACATTCCTCGACCACTCTCCGAAACCACTGCGTAGTAGAGGAAGGCTGCTGAGGCTATGAGTAGTACTGCAGTGAGTGCAGCGCTTATTGGCCACAGTATGGCCAATCCCTGGTAATAAACGGCTAGTAGGGCTAGGGCATAGGGCGTCATGTAAATTGATATGGCAATGAAGATAAACAGTAACATCAAGAGTGCCCTTAGGGAGTACATCATGGGCCTCTGCATCATTTGGAGTTCCCTCACCTGGGGTTGACCGACGTAGGCCGCAATAAACCAACTAAGCACCGGCGATGTCATTACCGCGGAGACCAACGCAGCCGCCAAGTACACGGCTGGCCTGAAGTACATGCCCTGCAGTGCATAGGCAGTGATCCAGGGCAGTAGTGTTATTGCCGTTATCAATGTTCGTGCACCCATCCTGTACCTGAAGTACCGGGTTGGGTCGATGGATAGGCTCAGCCACAGCCTTTCATAGCTAATCGTGGATGCCGAGAATGCATAGAGCATTAAGTATATTATGTAGAAGGAGTATGAGGAGAGGAAGACCTGGGCGCCGGTATTGTGAATAAGCAATGCGACTATGCAGTAGGCGATTGCGAAGGATATGGTTAGCGGCATCAGTATTATGAAGATATTAATCCTCATTGACACCGCCCGGCTGCCCTGAGGTGAATTCATCATGAACGTTAAGTTCGTGGTTGATGTAACCCAGGCAATTCCCCATGGGGTTCTTGGAAGGCCAATTGGCCTAGCCCCAAGCCTTCGGGGCATTATCGGTGGTTGTTCACCCAACACTCCATAGGCATTCGTGGTTAACTCCCTAATGCCCTGCCTGGGTATTGTGGCTATGGAGAGGGCCAAGAGGGCTAAGGCATAAAACACGTAAATTGGCCCAGGTCTCACGAGACCGTATAACGGCGAGAGTTCGGGCTTGATGTATCCCAGGATTATGATGACGAATATTGGTATGGACAGCAGTATTTTGCTTCTCCATGGGATTAGCTGAATATTGGCTGTGAATAGTATAAGGAATCCCAGGAGGAGAAGTAGTATTGCTACGTAGTAGGCTAAGTCTAGGCCCGGCCTCAGGGTGGGCATGGTGATCATTATCATGGCTATTGGGTATATAAAGCCCGTGGCAATTGCCCTGGCTATGTAATACTCCACTGGGTCGACTTGGGTCGTGAAGACCACGTCAATCATGGGCCTCACAACAGCGAATGAGGTGGATAGGTATAGGATTAGGAGGATTATTATGAGGTAATTCAGGTTGTACAGGATTAATCGTGGATTACCACTACCAACACCAAAACTAGTGAATGCGTAGATGGCTAACACGGTTATGAGTATGGCTAGGAACCACTTACTGTATAATTGCTTGATCTCGAAGTAAATGATCCTTAGGAATCTCATTTCATCAACCTCGCCACAACTTCCTCAATCCTTTCACCGGCACTGGCCGCATTATCCTTAAGCTCATCCATGGTACCCTGCCAAACAATGACGCCTTTACTAATCATAATAACTCTACTCGTCAACCTCTCGGCAATGGACATTATATGCGTCGATACGAACAGCGTAGAACCAGAGGCATTTAGCTCCCTGAAGAGCCTAATTACGCTCTCCTGGGTCGGTATGTCCAGGTAATTAAGCGGCTCATCAAGCAACAACACCCTGGGCCTATGCATGATGGCCAGGGCAATCGCAAGCCTCTGCCTATTTCCCCTCGACAAAGAACCAGCGGTTCTGTCAGCCAAGTCCTCAAGACCAAGCAGCCTAATGGCATCATCAACCACGGAATCACTCAAGCCCCTGAGCACGGCCACGTACTCCAAATTCTCCCTAACGGTGAGGTTTAGGAAGGGCACCGCGTCCTCAGGCAAGTAACCAAGGCATGCCTTTGCCTCCCTCGGCTGCCTCTGAACATCGAAGCTACAGACATAGGCACTCCCCGAGTCTGGTTTGAGTAACCCGGCGAATATCCTGAGGGTTGTTGTCTTACCTGCGCCGTTGGGGCCCAATAGGGCTGCTGCCTCGCCGCACCCGATCCTGAAACTAATGCCATTCAATGCAGTAATGCCGTTAAACCGCTTAGTAAGTTCACTTGCAGTAATGCACATGTACTTTCGTGATCATGGTAATACTAATAAGGTTTATGCCCGTAATACTTGGTAATGTTTTAAATTTAGTTACTGCAATAAACAATGCATGAGCCATGGCAATCAAAGAATAATCGCAAGAATAGGAAGGGCATTTATCACAATTGGCGTGGTTTTCACAGCCCTGGGCTCAGTCGGCCTATACTCAGTGGCTAGGTATGCAATGTTGCCTTCTTCCTATGCCAATACCGATCTCAGTCTTATAACCACCGGCCTGATCTACCTAGTGCAGGGGCTCTTGATGATTAAGGACGTGAGGAACAAGAACTACGCAGTTTTGTCCCTACTAATCACCGCAATTACCATTGGTGCACCGACTGGGATAGTCATAGGGACCATGGACTTCATAAGCTTCGAAGTAGTCATAGTCTTAATTGTGGTAATACTAACGATCCCATCAATATACGCACTAATACGCATGATGATAGATTATGGACTGGGCGCAATGGCGATGCTGGGCATTGGATTAATCACAGCATCCCTAGGCATGCCCCCAGTGCTTACCTGATCAAGAACAGCTGGAAGCGTAATAAATGGCCGTGGGACTGGCATTAATAGCCATGGGACTACAGGGATACCTAAATAGGCAGAGGCAGTGAGTTCATAGTTCAGGATCCCTGGTGAGAGTCGGAGTTTTAGGCAATCCACTTTAAACTAAGTCATTCTTGCATTCCTGTTTCTTTTACCATACCTCCTTTCCTGCTTTACGGAGGGCTCTTTATCATCCATGGTCCTCCCACTCCTCATGACATAACTACTTATTACTTCGTAGGCTGTCCTCGGATCACCCACCCCAGTTAACCTAGCGGCAAGTTCGTCCTCGCCAATATACGTTAACCACTGCACAATATGACCCTCCCTTAGGTGGTACTCAAGGGCCCTCTGGTCAATACCCAGGAGCCTGTTGAACTCACTCCTTAACTCCTCAAGGTCATGGGCAATACCAATGACCCTATTAAACGATTTAAAATAAAATGGTTCCCTACCTATTGATTTTGCGCTACCCTGCGATCCACTTTTGGTATTCATTAACAATGGATATAGACTGGTTATTTAAAGGTTGCTTACCCACCGTAAATTCCCTATTAAGTTCACGAATCCACAATACGAATAAAACAATAACTCCAGAGACTTCCATGGTGAAGGCTATGGATCACCATGGTCCGTTATCCAGGCAAGCCCATTGACACGCAGGTTCATTACCTCTTATTATGGGCAATATGGGTAGTACCACTAGGTATGTCGCTACTTAAGTACTTCATACTGGTCGTCTCGCAATTAACTAGGTACATTCATGGTGACCAGTGTGAACTAACCATTGACCATGGAACACTTGCCTCTAATGTGCGGAGGCCCTGGCTTACCCGTACTCCTCCTCATCAGGGTCCTTATGCTCAATGTAGATGTTGCCATCCTCAACCACGGCCTTAAAGTAATCATCACCAACCCTTAATTTTCCCCTCTTTTTATAAACATAGGTAACACCAACATGGAGATCACCAGTAACACTAATGAACCCCCTCCTAAGAACTCCACGCAAAACCTCCTCAAAGGAGGCATCATCACTAACCCTAAAGACCATGGGAGGAATATCCAAACCAATATCATAAATCACGAAACAAGGCTTAGGAAGAATATCACCCTCACTGCACTTAATATTGAACTCCCTAGCAATACTCAGAGCCAACTCACGCGCAAGCTTACCAACATTAATAATGACGCCATGGTAATCACGATAAGCACCCAGGTAATCAACATACAAAACCCTCAACAAACTCAACAAAGTCCTAGCCTCACCCTCACTGAACGGAGCCACGGCAATGAAGTCACCAAGAGCAACAACAAATCTAGACCCACCCATCAAAAACAAAACCACAACTAGGTATAAAAATCAATTTCACTCAACCACAGTACAAACACACCGTGCAACACCAACAACGGATTTATACTTTACCCAACACGAATCAACACTAAGATATCCATTAAGAATGAATTTCTTCGCTTATTGAGGGAGGATGAGGAGTTTAGGTATGCTGTAATGGGTTTGCTCGGCATCACGGATATTCAGTCAAGCATTAGGC
>DAJV01000116.1:25224-25358 GCA_002496475.1 Vulcanisaeta sp. UBA163
GTGTGGGTTGTGTGGTGGTTCATTCAATCACTATAGGGACCCGAGTACGGGTAGGGAATTCATACTGAGGTCGGGTAAGAGGCGGGCAAAGTAGAGTATTATATACGTGGAGGTTTCAGAGAGTGCGTTAAAGG
>DAJV01000046.1 GCA_002496475.1 Vulcanisaeta sp. UBA163
GTCGTTATAGCAGCGACGAATAGGGCGGACATAATGGATCCAGCGTTGCTTAGGCCAGGGAGATTCGACAGAATCGTATACGTACCACCACCCGATGAGAACGCTAGGTTCGAAATACTCAAGGTTCATATTAGGGGCTTGAGATTGTCTGATGATGTTAAGAATACTGATCATAAGTACCTCAGGGACTTGGCGAGGAGAACCGAGGGCTATACTGGCGCTGACTTGGCGGCATTGGTCAGGGAGGCAGCAATGCTGGCACTTAGGGAAACAATTAGGAGTAACACTGATCAAGTGAAGCCTGTTGGAATTGAGCACTTTGAGGAGGCTCTGAAAGTTGTTCCACCATCACTGGCTAAGCAGGATATCACCAGGTTTGAGGAGATGGCAAGGAATTTAAGGAGGGCATTAAGGGGTCTCTGATTTTTCATATGTTGTTCTCTTCCTTATGAATTCATCCACGGAATAAATAGGCCTTGCAGGTACACCGGCGATAACCACGCCTGGTGGTACATCCTTAGTCACTACGGAGCCTGCCGCCACCACAGCGTTTTCGCCAATTTCAATACCGGCTATTAGGGTTGAATTAGCTCCTATAACCGCGTTCTTCCTTATCCTGACCCCATCAAGTCTCTTGCTTGGTGGGTATTTATCATTGGTTATAACCACATTGGGGCCCAGGAATACGTTATCCTCTATTACGGTACCCCTTGGTATGTAGACCATGCTCTGTATACTAACGTTGTTTCCAATCACGGTTTCTCCATCTATAATAACGCCTGTTCCAATCCTGGTACCATTGCCAATCTTCGTTCTTTCTCTAATTAATGCATTGTGCCCTGTCTCTACGTTATCGCCTACTTCCACGTCTTCATAAATAATAACATTACTCCTGATTATGCACTCCCTCCCTATTACGGCACCATTACTATTTTCACTCATTAATTCATTGAGGTTCAGCCTATTCCTCATATTCATGAGCTTCGCCCTAATTGGGTGTCCTATGATTACGAAGGGCTCTATTATTGTGCCTTCATTAATTATCGAAGGTCCTAACACCACCGCCTCACCGCTAATACTTTTACTAAGAACCTTGGCTTTTGGTGATATGTATGCCATTGACCTATTATCATGAGATAAATATTTAAGTAATTCCTGTGTATCTACTGTAATGGGTTATTATCCAACACCACCGCCTCCACGTGAAGACCCAATAACCAGGATACTTAGGGAGCTTATTAATCTCAGTAATAAGGTTGATCAATTATCCAAGGACTTAGGCGACCTTAATGCCAAGGTTGATGGGCTTGAGACCAGGGTTAATGAAATCGAGAAGTCATTATCAAGCATTATTAAGGCCCAGGAATTAATTGCGGGAATAACACCACAGAGCATGACTGAATTAGCCAGTATGCTATCTAATACCCTGAGGGAGCTGACTAGGATTGAGGCTTCATTAATTGCATATAGGGATTTCATGTCTTCGATACAGGGTAAGATTGAGAATGCCGTGGATCTCCTTGCGAAGGTATCTACGGACCTAAGGGAGTATAGGGCATTAGATGTTAACCAGGTTGTTGAGATTACTAATCAATTATCCAATGTTGCTACGAGACTTGCGGAACTTCAGAGGCTTATTGAGGAGCAGGGTATTAGGTTGATTTCTGAGTATAGAAAAAGTTCTGAGACCATTGAAGGTCTTAAGTCAGTTATTTTGGATTTTCTGGATAAGGGCACTGGTAAATCCTGACTTCTTTTTCTTTCAATTTCATTTAGAATAATAAAAGCAAAATATATTAGTTCCCTTGTTTAAAATACGTAACGTGTTTAGACAGCCTAAGGAGTACACAGAGCTTTATCAGAGGATTAACGACATAAGCAACTTACTCCAGAACTTCCAGCAGAGTATTCAAGCATTATTAACGAATGCCAACCAGATCCAGAAGAGTATTCAAACTATTTCATCTGGAATCGAGAGAAGTGATAAAAGTATTCAAGATGCCATTAAGGTCATTAACTCCTCTACAGTCGACATAGCCAATAGAGTCACCCAGATGAATGCAATAGTTAATCAATTCGGCGATACAAGCAAGAAATTAATGGACTCCCTATTTGATGCCCTTGACAAAATAAATAATTTGCTCGATAAACTCCAGGGCCTGTCGGGTAGTATGCAGCAAAGCCTCACGAGTGCAACAACGACCCTTGAGACAATAAATAATAACGTTAAGGAGCTTAATGCTAAGATCGAGGGTGGCGTTGATAAAGCATCAACTCTCGTTTCAGAAGTCTCTAAGCTAAGTAACCTACTGGCTGAGTTGAATAAGGTGTATAATGAGGTTTTAGGTAGGGAGAAGGACCTAGAAAGCAAACTGCTTGATGTAAGTAGGAGGGAAAGTGATGTTACTATTAAGGAGAGGACTATAGAGGAATTTAGACAGAGGTTAGAAAGCGATAGGAAGGCGCTTGAGGAGGAGAAGGCTAAGTTGGCTGAAATGAGTAATGTAATGGCGTCCTTAGTGGTGCTGTCGAATCAACTGGCCTCGAGACTAAGCGAGCTTGATAATAGGGAGAAGGCACTGAGCGAGAGGGAGAAGGCACTTGGCGAGAAGGAGACTAAGCTTAGGGATTGGGAAATGGAATTGAAAGCACGTGAACAAAGGCTTGAAATGGAGGCTGTCAGGATCGACGCTGAGAATGCAAGACTTAGGGAGTTGGAGAAGAGGGAGCAGGAGATTAAGGAGAGACTTGAGCAATTGGCTAGGAGGGAGGCTGAGCTTAAGGAGTTTGAGAAGAAATTGAATGATAGACAGGAGACACTGAATAAACTCGAGACTGAACTTAAGGACAAAGAGAGCAAACTGAGTACCCTAGAGAATCTACTTAAGGAGAGGGAAGGTGCGCTAAAGAATCTTGATGAGGAGATTAATAAGAGGAGGAAGGAAATCATGGAGAAGCTTGAACCACTAATGACGAAACTACTCGAAGAAGAGAAGAGACTCACGGATTGGGAAAAGAGACTCCTTGATAAGGAGAGGGAGTTAATGAATTACCAGAGGGCATTGATAATTAGGGAAAATACGCTTGTCGAACTAAGGGAGAAACTCGATAGAGAGAGGGAGGAGCTAGAGAGTAAAATGAAGGAGGTATCAAGGATTGAGAACGAGTGCCAGGACATACGTAAGAAATATGAGCAATTGCTCAAGGAGAGGGAAGAGCTAATGAAGATAATTGAGAGCAAGGATAAGGAGCTAAATCAACTAAGGGCATTAATAAAGAAATAAATTCCTTAGATTATTAAATGACAATAATGAGTACATATGTAAATACAAGGATAATATTAACAATATTTAGTCCCAATGCAAAGAATGCGATGATCCTCTTCAGCCTCCCCACAATCAATTCCTTATCAGTGTACGCGGTATTAACATCATACCAGGACTGCTTTATGGAGAGGAACGAAACAAAGAAACTAATTAACGCCAGTACAAGCACGGTTACTTCAAGCGTGAAGTTGCCCTTACTAGGCAGGTACGTGCCTGCCAATGAAGACAATAGGAGGAAGTACAGGATAACTGCAAACGTTATTGCGATCACCAACAACCTAGACATAACCATCACCTCAACACCTCACTTAACCTATTTAGTACAAAGTCCTTACCCAGCATTGCCAGGTATGGTGCAATCCTAGGACCGCTTGGTCTACCAAAGAATACTAAGTATGTTGCCTCAAAAAATACCCTCTCGGCGTTCTTATCCTCCCTGGGCACCCTCTTCATTGCCTCCTTAATGTTCTCTTCATTCCATACATCAATCCTCTCAAGTTCCTGGCGTAATAGTCTCAATTTTTCCTTCTGTATGCTCGATAATGATTCTTTTACAGAGGCAGGCATTTCCTCGAGCACCTTAATCCTATAGGTCTCTGGCGCATACTTACTTACCCAGTTACGGGCCTTAACCAATCTATTCCTAATTCTCTCACGGGATAAATCATCCAAGTCCTTACTTAAGATCTTTGTTTCTCTCAATCTCTTAGTAACCCTCTCCATAAGCTCATCATCAGTGAGCGACTGCGGTAATGTCTGTATTAAAGCCACGGCGTGTAGATACGGCAACTGAAACGGCATCTCCCTAGGGAGTGGCTTCCTCAGTTGTGCATATTCATATGACCTAGTAATTAAATCCAAGTAATCCTTCTCCTTGGGGCTCGGCTTATCGACACCGTAGTAAAGTCTCTCGGCCCTATCATAAATATCAGTATATTGATAAATAGCATCAAGGCTAAAGGTCAACCTCTTAGTGGGCTCATGGAATATGTAGATGTACCTAAGGACCTCAGGTTCAGCAACCTCAACCCACTCCCTAGGCGTGAAGCCTATGAAGTCACTACTGCCCATATCACCCACGTCCTTACCATTAACCACATAACCAACCCATTCATACCAAGTACCTAGTGGTGGATCAACACCGTAGACCACCTTGGCGATTTCCACCGCGGAATCCCTGGAACCACCTGGCATTGCATGGTCTTTACCATAGGGCTCAAAAACAACCTGTAACGTGTACCAAATACCAACCCACTCAACCCTCCATGGGAGTTTACCCTCAGTTAACTTTGTTTTACCTACATGGCCACAGTACGTGCATTTATACTCAACTTCATACTTATCAAGATCAAGCTTAGTGACCTCCGCAGTACCAATCCTACCACAGTTCTCACAGATAGGCTCAAAGGGAATCCAATCCCTCGAGTATGGGTTTCTACCCCTATACTTATTAATGACCTCGATCAACTTTTCCCTATTTCTCATGGTCATTACTATGAACTCCCTCATCCTAGGATGCTCCCTATACATCTCGCCGGTTGTTATGACCTCCACATTCTTAGCGAAGTAACTCAAGTAATCACCGAAGTCCCTCCAGTAGTGGTCAACCCATGACTTATGACAACCCTTAGGATCAGGTACACGCTCAAGGGGCCACTCAATGTACTTCCTACCAATGTCAGGGTTTAGGAACTGCTCGAGTTGCTTATCCTTGCCCTTCCAGGGATCCACAGTATATAAAGTCAAGACCTGCCTAACCCTCAGTCCCGCATCCCTCAGCCTTTCAGCAATGACACTATTCAGTATTATCTCACCCCTAAGCCTACCAATGTGCTGAAGCCCCGAGACACTTAAGCCACCATTAAGTACGCAATCATCTCTACCCTCACTGCGACATCTCTCAAGAACTTGGTTCACTATCCTATCGACCCAATGAGTATAGCTCATTAATGATAATGGATCCAAGGACTAATTTATAAGTTATCCCAATTAAAATAATGCCACTAGAGAACCATTACCACAGTTAATTAAATCGGAAAAGAACGAAGTGATTAACCCCCCTCCGCAGGTGGTAGGAACACAACCTCGTCATTATTATTGAGCTTTGTAGCCAAGCCATTAAGCCACTCAATAGCCTTACCATTAACCAACACCACGTACTCACCCTTCAACTTACCATCGCCATCAAGTACAGCCTCTGTGAACTTGGGATTGAATGTGTGCGAAATCAAATCAATAAGATCACGTATGGAAAGACCATTAGTAACTTCAAGCTCTAGCTTAAACGTGCCAATAAGCTCATAAAGATCACCGAAAAACTTAACCCTAACCCTCACAAACCGAGATAAAGACGCAGTACATAAAAATCTAACTCAGCAAAGGGAGAGACCAAAACCTACAAAGGGCACTGAAAAAGTAGACTCAATTCACTCAATTGGTCTTAATAAACCTAAAGTCCTTAATTGGCAGTGAGGGTCTCTTCAGTATATCTGCCAACTCCTGGGTGCTAAGGAAGGAAATACGATGATTCGCCAAAAACTGGAGAAACGGTCCTCACCCTTACGTAGATCAAGCCCTATTAACACGCTAGTACGGCTTTTCCAAAAACCCTTCGGAGTATACACGCCATATAGGTCCTTTGCGCTAGCACCGAGCCCAAGCACCACTTCCCTCAATGACTTGTCCACCTCAGCATCCTCAACAGAGAACAACCTACCACTATATGTACCATTTCTCAGGTCAACACTACGATTTGTGAAGAGCTTTATTCCTGTTAAATCATTCAGGAAACTGAGATTAATAGTACCAAAATCCACTTGACCAAATGAACTTTATGACTTAAACCCCAGAATATAAGTCTATCATTGGTTATGATAAGTCTATCTTCCATTCTATAACATCCAAGCTTAGCTTGTATGATTAGAATCAATTTAGAACCCAGGGAAGGCTATAAAGCACCTGCTCCTCCAACTGATCATCCTCTCCAAAATCATAATGACAAAACCACATTTCTCCTCCTCCATATTCACGTAACCACACCTCGGGCAAGTTATTCCACCAATAATTGACATTAATCACTAATACCCTAACTCTTTAAAAACCTTGCATTTCAATAGCTCTATAAATCCTTGATTCATAATCGAATTATTATTTTTACTAAGTATAAATGGTATAGTCACGCAATGGAAAGGATTATGTATGGTTTATCCTCTGCTTATTACATGAGCAATATGCATTATGTAATTAATTTTCTTGGCTAAGTGTAAGGATTATTTTGCACGTTAATAATAATGATACCAGAAGCATTTATAAAGGACTTTTTCTTATTGCCTATGTGTCACAGTTAAGTGAGGAAGAGGGTATTTGGGCATTGGTTGCCTGGATAATACCACTTCTTGGTGGGATAATTGGTATAGTAGTGAAGCCTAATTCCAGCTATGTTAAGCATTGGTCATATCTAAGCATTGCCTTTGGCTTGGTCATAATTGGCGTCGATGTGGTACTCGGAGTGTTATCACTCCTGACTGTCCTAATACCACCAATACACATAGTAATAACAGCACTGGGTTACCTAGCAGGTCTAGTATTCCTAGTAATATGGATAATCGGCATATTGAGGGAACGCAACTCAATCTACTGGAAGCCAACAATAATATATGACGTGGCAAAGATTATTGGAGCACCATAAATAAGGCGCCACAACCCAAGACTTAAAATCACCATAAATCATCCTGACAACCAACACCCATAAATAAAATGGGCAAGATTTGAAAATGAGAGTATTAATTGCAAAATATGGTGCCCCGGCCGGGATTTGAACCCGGGTCACGGGCTCGAAAGGCCCACATACTTGACCGGGCTATACTACCGGGGCTCGTAATCATTAGAAACACGTTGGTTTTTAAGTCTTTATCCAGCTCCTTCCGTCCTTAAAGGGGTATGGGTTAATTAATTTAAGTTCGTGGTTTTGCAATTGATTTGATGCCCATTACCGTATTTAGGGTTGATGATCTTTACTTTGTTAGGTTTTCGGTGAGTGGGCGCCCTAGGAGGGCTGCCTTTGTAGTTGGTAGCTTTACGGCATTCATGAAACCCATCGAGCTTGAGTTTTGTGGTTCTGATTATTGCGCCTATGTTTCGCTGCCTCCAGGTAAGTATTATTATAGGTATTTAATCGATGGTAAGGTCGTCCTTGATGATGGACCTGTGGAGAATGGGTTTAATGTACTTGAGCTTGGTGGAGTTGTTAGGAGGATCCGTGGAGTTAGGCGCAGGTTGTTTAGGGCAATTTATGGGATCTTCGTTGATAGGTTTGGATGTAAGAGGGAGGGTGGACCAAGGGATAGGCTTGGTGGTGACCTATTCTTCATTAGGGATAGGCTTAGTTACATTAGATCCATGGGCTTCGATGCTATTTATTTAACGCCTATCTTTAGGGCAATGTCTTACCATAGGTATGATGTTATTGATTACTTTAATGTTGATGATGACTTAGGCAGTAATAAGGCATTTAAGAAATTATTGAGGAGTGCGCATGATCTTGGTATTAAGATTATACTTGACTTGCCTATTCATCACACGGGTTCCGAGCATCCTGCCTTCAAGGCGGCCTTGAATGGTGATCCAGAGTTCTCTCATTGGTACTATATCTATGATGGTGATTATGAGAAGTTTATGGATGTTAGAAGGATGCCTAAGTTAAACATGAAATTCGCTGGCGAGTGGATTAAGGGTGTCGCGCTTCATTGGGCATTGTTGGGGGTTGACGCCTTCAGGATTGACGTTGGTGCCGGCATACCACCCTGGTTTTTATGGGATCTTAGGAACTTCGTTAACAAGCCATTAATTGCCGAAATCTGGGGCGACCCATTTCTATGGAGAAATGCAGTTGATGGAGTCATGAATTACCAAGTATGGGAACCCCTCATTAGGTTCCTGCGTAATGAAGTAAATGCCGAGGAATTCGTCCAGGTACTTAGGAAGCAGCTGAAGACATTACCTAGGCACTTCCTAATGAATTCCTGGCTTTTCATAGATACTCACGATACGTCAAGGGCTATAACGTTGCTGGATAATGATGTTGAGAAACTTAAGGCGGCACTCGTATTCATGTACACTTGGGTTGGAACCCCAATGCTCTATTATGGTGATGAGATAATGCTTGAGGGAGGCCCTGATCCTGATAACAGGAGGTGTATGGATTGGAGAAGAGTTAATGGTTCAAATACCCTTCATGAATTCATAAGGATATTATCGAGATTAACCTTAACGCTAAGATACATAACTGTCAACTCCAGTGAGTTGATTTATTATGGTAATGAACTTGAGGTTAGGTTAAGCAATGAACCAAGAATGTATAAGGGCGGTATCTTGAACGGTGATTACTTCATTATTAAGGTTAGATAAATTAACAAAAAGTTCTCATTACCCATGGTCCTAATAATTGCTTTATTAATGAGTATACCTAGGTATAAATATATAGATAAATATCTAATCTTTGTCTTTTTTATTTATGAGTATGCATGAATTATATAAATCAATTACGGTAATGCTTTTAAACCAGTTCATAGTACTTAGACACGTATGAATAGGTTTGGACTGTCCAGAGGTGCCTTGATAGGTATAGTCGTTGCTGTGATAGTAATAATAGCCGCGATCGTGGCCGTTGTTTACCTGTATAAGCCCTCTGCGCCGAAGCCCGTAACCCCGCCAGGCTTTACGATACCAATAAGTGACTTCACGCCACAGAATGTTTATAGCCCAAGTTTCGCTCAAACCTTCTGTTCAAAGGTTGGTAATGTAACAATAACCGTATGGAATACCTATAGTACAAGCGAGAACGAGGCATTTAACACATCATTAGTTTCCTTCGAACAATTATACCCATGTATACATGTTGAGGTTACTTACGGCGTTAGTATCGCAACGAGTAACTTCATATCAGCTGCAAAGGCTGGTCAAGCTCCAATCGTATATAGGGACACAAGTGATGACTCAGGTAAGCTATTTGCAGCAGGCCTATTGCTCAATCTAAGTGAGTATTTGCCGCCATTAGTGTTTGAACAATACCTGCCCACGGCAACCCAGAACTTCTACCTAAGCACATCAAGTGCCCATGGTTATTACGGCCTGCCAGATAATATTAATTACATCGTCATGTTCTACAATAAGCAGTATATATCATCACCACCAAACACCACAGACCAATTAATCAACACATGCCTACAGGTCAATAGCACGTATCACGTGTGGTGCATTGCCTACGGTGTTGGCTCTGAGTGGGGCTATAGATTCGCCGCCTGGTTCGCAGGCTTTGGAGGACAGATATTCAATTCCAACAACATGCCAACGCTCAATTCAAGCGCCATGGTTAACGCCCTAGAGTTCTGGTACAACCTAACATATGGCCTACACATAAATGCCCCAGACATGAGCCCAAGCCTTGAGGGCCAACTATTCACAAGCAGCCAAGCAGCAATAATATTTGATGGACCATGGGATTTAGGAACATACTTCAAAGCCCTTGGTTGTAACTTAGGCGCTGCGCCATTGCCTGTCGTTGGTCAAACAGGATTGCATGCAAGCCCATTCATAGGTAGTACTGGTTGGGTAATCGCATCACCACAGGCAAGTGGAGCCACGCCACAGCAGCTAGAGGCTGCGTTGGTATTCATACTATACATGACTGGACCACAGGCGGACCTTAACCTATGGAATTACGCCCATGATATACCGGCCAATCTACAGGCCTATAACACGGCAGTTAGTCAATTAAAGGCTGGGCAGTTATCACCATCATGTCTCAACAACATTATGGAAGGCATATTTGCCCAGGCCCAATACGGCCAGAAGTTCCCCAACATACCGGCAATGGCTTATTACTGGCCAGCATTCCATCAGTACGCAACTGCCTACTTCGCTAACCAGACAACTGCTCAGGCCGCTGCGCAGGGAATGGAGCAGTACATGCTCCAGCAGATGGCTCAATCAAGTGGTTAATCAAGGTGACTTATAGTGGATTATCTTCAAAAATTAGATCGTGTTTTTATTCAATATCTTTATCTCCTCCCCATAATAGCCATTGCATTATTCCTATTCCTATACCCAGTGGCTTATGCTGTATATATTTCATTTACAAACTTCAATCTTTATCACCTATTTCATTATACATTTGTTGGTTTGAAAATTTATGAACAATTATTAACAAGTAGCACATTCTATACGTTACTGCTAAACACGATAATTTGGACGGTGGGTAGTCTAATACCCATGGTTCTCGTAGGGTTCATACTAGCTCTAATACTTAATCAGAGGGATATTAGGGGTAGGAACGTCTTCTTCACACTACTCTTGGCTCCCTGGGCATTCCCGGCATACATATCCCTAGTGATTTGGTATGGCATGTGGAATTATGAATATGGAATCGTCAATAAATTCCTTGGATTACTTGGAATACCACCAATTAATTGGTTAACATTCACGAACACCGCTTGGGCAGCGCTAATATTGACGAATCTATGGTTATCATTCCCATACTACACCGCGGTCTTTCTATCAAGTCTACAAGGCATACCTGCTGAGTTGTATGATATTGCTGTGGTTGATGGTGCTAATGCATGGCATAAGTTTAGATATATAACATTACCCTTAATGAGGAGTGCCATAGCCTTCGTTAGTGTTGGCGGTTTCGTATTCACATGGAATAACTTCTACCCAATATACATATTGACAGGGGGTGGTCCGGGTATATCCACTGACATACTAATCGTCTATACGTATCAGGAGGCATTCTCCTATGGTTATTATAATATTGCCGCTGCATATTCAGTTATCTCAACAATTATCCTAGCAATCATGGCCATACTAATGCTTAGGGTTGGTAGGGTTCTCGAGGTGATAACATGAGCAATAAGTNNGTTTAGGCTTGGTATATCATACATTATACTTGCTATAATAGCCGCCATAGCCGTATTCCCAATCTACTACATAATAATTACATCCGTGAATCCAATACCAACACTAGCCTCAGTAACCCTACGCTCGCTCTTACCTGAGAATACAACCCTAGAGGCTTATTACTACATATTGTTTAAGGAACCATTCCTACTATGGCTTAGGAATAGCCTAATCCTTGCGGCAGGTACGGTGGCAATCACGGCCATTGTAGCCTTCATAACAGGAGCAGCTCTATCAAGGTTTAACATACCTGGTAAAACGACATTAATGGTGACTATATACGTCATGACCTTCTTCCCATTCGCGGCAACGGCGTTACCCCTATACCTAATGTTCGCATCACTGGGTATGCTTAGGCATACATTAACCACTTACGTAGGCCTAATACTGGCGTATTCCGGTGGTACATCAATATTCAGTTCATACTTGGTTAAGGTATTCCTTGATAGGATACCTAGGGATTATGAGGAGGCGGCATTGATCGATGGATTAACAAGATTCGGGGCATTCTTTAGAATACTCCTCCCAATGGCTATGCCAATAATAGCCTTCGTGGCTCTACTTGCATTCATGGGAGCCTACACTGACTACG
This sequence comes from Vulcanisaeta sp. UBA163, assembly GCA_002496475.1. Classification (GTDB taxonomy): domain Archaea; phylum Thermoproteota; class Thermoprotei; order Thermoproteales; family Thermocladiaceae; genus Vulcanisaeta. The sequence goes on from DAJV01000046.1 coordinate 11,875, forward strand.
CATTGGCCAATGCATTCATAATGAAAGGTAGCATGTGGACCCTAACCCTAGGCATGTATTACTTGGCTTTTGTGAATAGGGCAACACTGTATAACGTGCTTGCTGCATTCTCAGTACTCATGGGTATACCAATATTTGCAATATTCATTGCGTTCCAGAAGTACTTGGTGCAGATATACGCAATGGGTGGTGTTAAGGCATAGGGGATTGAAAATAATTAAAAGAATAATTGAAAAGAAAAGTTTAAATATCTAAAAAATACCCAAATAATATGACAATTAAAATAATATATACGGTAACTCTTTTACTAATAGTAGCGGCGCTACTCATGACGCCCATAATCCATGCCCAGAGCTCATGCCCATATGTGGTATCCTTCAACGTCACGCCAACATCAGGCCCAGCATACATAACAGTGGCAATAACAGGGATTCCAAATGGTCATGAGGTATATCTGCATTGGGGCGTTGAACCATACCCCCAGGGTCCCTGGTCTAGTGTCACTGACACACTAATGACTTGGAATGGAACTGACTATGTAGCAACCATTGGGCCCTTCCAGCCAGGCACGTGGGTTGCCTGGGTATTTCATGATGCAACCACGAATACGTGGATTAACTATCAATGCGTGCCCTTCTGGAACTGGAACGTGAATGTAAACCCACCAAATGCGGGCTACACATGGGCCTACGTCTACCCAAACGGCTCAATACTAATAACGATGATTGGTAGGGCGCCAGACAACATACTCCTCTGGTACGGCTTAACCTCAGGCCCTGGAAGTGTTACCTGGTACACGGCAAGTGGCGAGCCTGGCGCCATGAATGCGACAATGACGTTCAACCCACTGTGGGGTAATTACTCAGTGATGATAGGCCCGTTCAAGCCTGGACAGTGGGTACAATGGGTTTACTGGNNTGGGATACAACAACCAATACCTGGCTACACTGCTCGGCAAGCCTAGTTACTGGCATGGTCACGTGCACGCCCAATGGCAACTTCGCGATACAGGATATTTACTCACCATTAGTGTTCATAAACGCGACGTATAGCAAGTACGTTTACCTAGTTGGGCAGGAGGCGACGGCATACGTGCTCTTCGAAAATGAGTTTGGTAACCCCATCACTGTGAACATGACACTCACTGTGAATAATGAGGAATTTAATTACTACAACNNGCAGTGGCGCTGAACTTTACAGTGAATATGCCGCAGGGGATCTACACGCCAACACTGACCGTGTATAGTATAGGCACGGTATTGACCCAAGCCGCATTACCGAGCCTCTACGTACTTAACACGACTGGTAAGTCTCCGATAAGCCTGGTCATCGTTTGGAACATGCACCAGCCACTCTACATAGAGCCTAACGGCACGTGGGAGCAGGCCTGGACACTACTTCATACATGCCACGACTTCCTATGGAATGGTACCTGGGTCGGTGCTTATGAACTGCAGGCCCTACTGCTCAGTCAGTATAATGTGAGTGTGACGATAGACTTCACGCCAGTCCTGCTCTACCAATGGGAAACCATACTGACTGAGGGTAAGTTCCCATACTCACCGGTTTGGCCGAGCCCATCGACGCTGAATGTGAACATGACCCAGTGCATCGAGGCCATAAATTACACGGTTAACCTATACAGGGAGCTCGCTCAGAAGGGCAAGGTCGAAATACTCACGGTACCTTTCTACCACCCACTAGAGGCAATAATTTATGACAATGGCTGGCAGAGTGACTTACTGGCCCAGATACTCATGGGTGAGGAGATGACGGAGAGGGTCTTTGGTGTCAGGGCGATGGGTGCGTGGACGCCGGAGATGGCGTTTAACATGGGCTTGATCCACCTATACAATGAGACGGGTATTGAGTTCACGATCCTCGATGCCCAAGCATTCCTGCCCTACGCTACCGTGGTTAGCGGTATACCATCACCGTACGGTCCAATAATAGTTGAGGACTCAACTGGCGAGCAGTTAATAGTGCTATTCAGAGATACTGATCTATCCAACGCCTTCTCCTTCGCATATTTTAGCCAACCACCCCAGGTAACCGCCAGGGAATTAATACACTACCTGGCGAGGATATACATGAGCCATCCGGGGGCCGTCGTAGTTGTCGCATTGGATGGTGAAAACCCACTAATCTTCAACCCAACGACTGGGCCGGCCGATCTACAAGCGATTTACCAAGCCCTCTCTGAGTATCAGGGTGCCTGGTTCATAACGCAGACGGCCAGTGAGGCCATAGCCACGCACAAGCCCATAGCCGTGCTTACGAACCTACCCGAATCCTCATGGGCCCTGAACCTGAACAATTGGAACAATGGTTACCCAGGTAAGATCGAGATATGGCGCTCGGTTGCTCTGGCAAGGGAGTACTTAGTGGCCTTCACGAAGGCGGTGGGCATGCCAATATCACCAGTAGTGCCACTACCCTTCAACATAACGCCAAACTCAACAAACCCCGTGTACACACTATGGAATTACCTATACATTGCTGAGGGCAGTGACTGGACCTGGCAGACTGGACCGCCTAACTACGGCCCAGCATGGTTTAAGGAGCAAGCCCTCACGTACACCAGCGCCATAGTAAGTACGATAAAGGAGTGGTTGTCGAGGGTTAAGCTGGTTAGGTATGTTGAACTCCCAACGTCCATTAAGGGAGTTGGCGGCGTAGTGCTGCAGATATATAATGGCCTTAACTACACGTTATACGTAACGTTGGTCGTGAGTAATGGCACCTACAGCATTGCTAAACCCGTGATATTGAAGCCCCACTTCATAACGACAATACCGGTGCTGGGCATTGAGAATGCGACCATTATACAGCTGTACTCGCCCGTCACGGATAGCGAGCTCGGTGACCACCCAATACCTATTAATCAATATGGATTTCCATTAATTACCTATACGTTGAATGTGAGCAGTCCAAAAGTACCGATTCAGGGAAGTGGCATTGCCAGTGCGGTGAGTAATGGGGTGGTAGTCATCATAGCGGCCTTAATTAGTGCTTTAGTTATTATGATTATGATGTTGATAATTCGTAAGGCGCATACCTTCATTTGACTGCGTAAATTAAAGGTAAATCTCAAAATTAAAGACCTATTTTACTTCATAACGCCTGTTGGAAATCATTGAGTAGTACCTACTCAGTATTGGGCATCCACGGCCGCCGCTGAGGCA